>JAEZEU010000235.1 GCA_023432885.1 Pseudomonadota bacterium
CCGCGTTCGAGCCGGTCACGCAATTCATCCGCCGTCAGCAGCGTGGTGGCGGGGATCACAACCACGCCGAGCTTCATCGCCGCCAGCATGGTCTCCCACAGCGGCACGACATTGCCGAGCAGCAGCAACAGATGATCGCCGCGCTTCAGCCCCTGCGCGCGCAGAAAATTCGCCACGCGGTTCGAGCGCTGCGACAGTTCGGCAAACGAGAGTTTTGCCTCCCGCTCGCTGCCGGCGTCGACGATCCACAGCGCCGTGCGGTCCCGGCTATCGGGGTGGCGCGCCAGTTCCGCATCGAACCAGTCCAGCGCCCAGTTGAAGGGCGCAGGATCGGGCCAGCGGAATCCCCTCACCGCGGCATCGTAGTCGGTACGATGCTGGAGCAGAAAGGCGCGCGCTTCCTTGAAGGTCGTCATCAAGTCTTCCCGGCAAGACTCCTAACGTGCTGGATAATTCCGGAAAAGTCGACCCCGCCGTGACCATCGCCTTCAAACGCCTTGTAAAGTTCCTGCGCATGCTTGCCGAGCGGCGTCGCTGCCCCCGACGCTTTGGCCGCCTCCTGCGCCAAGGTGAGGTCCTTCACCATCAGCGCGGTTGCGAAGCCCGGCTTGTAGTCGTTGTTGGCAGGAGAGGTCGGCACCGGACCCGGCACCGGGCAATAGGTCGTCAGTGCCCAGCACTGTCCCGACGAGGTCGACACGACGTCGAACACCGCCTGGTGCGACAGCCCGAGCTTCTCGGCCAGCGCGAAGGCCTCGCCGACCGCGATCATGGAAACGGCCAGTACCATGTTGTTGCAGATCTTCACGCCCTGCCCCGCGCCGGCGCCGCCGCAATGCACGATCTTCTTGCCCATGTTCTCCAGCACGGGCTTGGCCGCCCCAAACGACTTCTCGTCGCCGCCGCACATGAAGGTCAGCGTCGCCCCCTTGGCGCCCCCGGTGCCGCCGGAAACGGGCGCGTCCACCGACCCCATGCCGTGCTTCGCCGCCAACTCATGCGCTTGCTTGGCGCTCTCGACGTCGATGGTGGAGCAGTCAATGATCAATGCGCCCTTCTTCATCGCGGGCACCACCTCGTTCCATACGCCGAGCACATGTTTCCCCGCAGGCAGCATGGTGATCACGGTGTCGGCGCCCTTCACAGTTGCTGCGGCGCTCTCGCCAATCGCAGCGCCATCGGCCTTGGCCTGGTCGCGCGAGGCGGCGACGAGATCGAACGCGGTCACCTTGTGCCCGGCCTTGACCAGATTGGCCGCCATCGGCCCGCCCATATTGCCGAGGCCGATGAATGCGATGTTTGCCATGTCGTGTTTCCTCCGGCTGTCGCTTTTCTTGGATCCTAGTGGAATTTCAGTTCGTCCGCGCCGATCTCCGCAAAGTACGGCGCGACCATTTCGGGCGTAACGTCCTCGATACGCGGCGGCGACCACTTCGGCTGGCGATCCTTGTCGATCACCGCAGCGCGTACGCCTTCCCGGAAATCGTCGCTGGCGAACACTTGCAGCGCCGCGCGATATTCCCGCACCAGGCATTCTTCCAGCGACTTCGCCGTACGAGCGAGCCGCAACAGCTTCAGCGTCACCACCATGCCACGCGGCGATTTCTCGCCAAGCGTCTTCAGCGTCGCCTGCGCCAGTTCGGAGCCGTCGCCCTGCAAAGCCGTGACGATGTCCTGCATGCGGTCATGGGCGAACCATTTGTCGATGGTTGCCTGCTTTGCGGCAACGGGACCGGCCATCTCGCCCGTCGCAAAGCCCGCGATCAGTGCCCTGATCTCGGCCGAGGTCGCGCCCGCCCGCGCCTCTGTTAGCGCCTCGCGCAGTTTCGCCAGATTGGCGGTCGGCACGACCGCATCGGCAAAACCGGCATAGATCGCATCGGGTCCGTTCATGGTCTGGCCGGTGAGGCCGAAATAGGTACCGATCTCCCCCGGCGAGTGCGATAGCAGCCAGGTGCCGCCGACATCGGGGAAAAAACCCAGCCCAACCTCGGGCATTGCGAGCTTGGTCTTCTCCGTCACCACGCGATGGCTGCCGTGCGCCGACAGGCCCACACCGCCGCCCATGACGATACCGTCCATGAAGGCGACATAGGGCTTGGGAAATTTTTTGATGCGGGCATTGAGGATATATTCCTCGCGCCACAGCACCTTCCCCAGATCGCCCTGAACCTTGGAACTCTCCCAGAGCGCGCGGATATCGCCGCCCGCGCACAGCCCACGCTCGCCCGCGCCTTCCAGCAGGACGACGGCGACCTGCGGATCGGCCTCGAAGGCATCGAGCGCCTTGTCGATGTCGCGGAGCATCTCCAGCGTCACCGCATTGATCGCCTTCGGGCGATTGAGCCGGATCACGCCGGCCGAACCTTCGCGCCGCGCAATCAGGTCGGATTCGGTACCCGTAACCGCTGCAGCCGTGCTCATCGCCCGCCCTCGATCATCTTGCGTGACACGATCAGCCGCATGATCTCGTTGGTCCCTTCCAGAATCTGGTGCACGCGCAAGTCCCGCACGATCTTTTCGACGCCGTATTCGCTGAGATAGCCGTAGCCGCCATGCAGCTGCAACGCCTGGTTGGCGACTTCAAAGCCGACATCGGTGCCGAAACGCTTGGCCATGGCGCAAAGCATCGTGGCATCGGGATCCTTGCGGTCGAGCGCCGCCGCCGCACGCCACACGAACGTCCGCGCGGCTTCCAGCTCGGTCGCCATGTCGGCGAGGCGAAACTGCAGCGCCTGGAATTCGTCGAGGCGCCTTCCGAAAGCCTTGCGTTCCTTCATGTAGGCCAGCGCCTTGTCGAGCGCGCTCTGCGCACCGCCGAGCGAGCACGCCGCAATGTTGATGCGGCCGCCGTCGAGGCCGGCCATCGCGATCTTGAAGCCGATCCCTTCGTCGCCGAGACGGTTCGCGACGGGCACGCGGGCATTCTCGAAAATCACGGCGCGGGTCGGCTGCGCATTCCAGCCCATCTTGCGTTCGTTGGCGCCGAGCGATAGCCCGGGCGTGTCGGCCTCGATCACCAGCGTCGAGATGCCGCCGGGCCCCTCGCCGCCGGTGCGCACCATCACGACATAGAGATCGCCGCCGCCGGCACCGGAGATGAACTGCTTCTGGCCATTGAGTACATAGTGGTCGCCGTCACTCACGGCGCGCGTGCGCAGCGCCGCCGCATCCGAGCCGGAACCCGGCTCGGTCAGGCAGTAGCTCGCCAATAGCTCCATCGTGCACAGCTTAGGCAGCCATTTGCGCCGCTGCGCCTCATTGCCGAAGGCGTCGATCATCCACGACGCCATGTTGTGGATGGAGATGAAGGCCGACACGGTCGGGCAGCCCTGCGCCAAGGCCTCGAAGATCAGCGCGGCGTCGAATCGGGTCATCGCCGAGCCGCCGACATCGTCGCGGATGTAGACGCCGCCGATGCCGAGGCTTGCCGCCTCGCGCATCACGTCGACCGGAAAATGCTTCTCCTGGTCCCAGCGGATTGCATGAGGCGCGATCTTCTCCGCGGCGAATTCCCGCGCCATGTCGCGAACCGCAATCTGGTCCTCGTTGAGAGCGAATTGCATCCTCGTCCGCTTGTTTCCTAGAAGACCACCCAAACCCTCATTGCGAGGAGAGAAGCGACGAAGCAATCCAGCTTTAGGCAAAGCAGGCTGGATTGCTTCGCGGAGCCTGTCATCCGCGGCGCTTCGCGCCGACGGGATGGCTCGCAATGACGGCACTACACCATCAGTTCATCGTCGGGATCGAGAATTCCGCGCCCTCCTTGACGCCGGACGGCCAGCGCGAGGTGACGGTCTTGGTCTTGGTGTAGAAGCGGATGGAATCCGGGCCGTGCTGATTGAGGTCGCCGAAGCCCGACTTCTTCCAGCCGCCGAAGGTGTAGTAGGCGATCGGCACCGGGATCGGCACGTTGATGCCGACCATGCCGACATTCACCTTCGCCGCGAAATCGCGCGCGGCATCGCCGTCACGGGTGAAGATTGCAACGCCATTGCCGTAGTCGTGGTCGGACGGCAGCGCGAGGGCCTCCTGGTAGTCGTGGGCGCGCACCACCGAGAGCACGGGGCCGAAGATCTCTTCCTTGTAGATGCGCATGTCCTTGGTGACGTTGTCGAACAGACAGCCACCCATGTAGAAGCCCTTCTCGTAACCCTGCATCTTGAAGCCGCGGCCGTCGACGGCAAGCGTCGCGCCTTCCTTGATGCCGATCTCGACATAGTTCTTCACGCGCTCAAGGGCCTCGCGGGTCACCAGCGGTCCGTAATCGGCCGAGGGATCGATCGAGGTGCCGATCTTCAGGCTTTCAACGCGCGGGACCAGCTTCTCCATCAGCCGGTCGGCCGTGGTCTTGCCGACGGGCACCGCGACCGAGACCGCCATGCAACGCTCGCCGGCCGAGCCGTAACCCGCACCGATCAGCGCATCGACCGCCTGGTCCATGTCGGCGTCGGGCATGATGATGGCGTGGTTCTTGGCGCCGCCAAAGCACTGGCAACGCTTACCGGTCGCAGCCGAGCGCTCGTAGATGTACTGCGCAATCGGTGAGGATCCGACGAAGCCCACCGCCTTGATGTCGGGGTCATCGAGGATGGCGTCGACCGCTTCCTTGTCGCCGTTGACGACATTGAGAATACCCGGCGGCAGGCCGGCCTCGATCATCAGCTTTGCCAGCTCGATCGGAACGCCCGGATCGCGCTCCGAGGGCTTCAGGATGAACGCGTTACCGCAGGCGATCGCGGGGGCGAACTTCCACATCGGAATCATCGCGGGGAAATTGAACGGCGTGATGCCGGCGACCACCCCGAGCGGTTGCCGCATGGAATAGATGTCGATGCCGGGACCCGCTCCTTCCGTGTACTCGCCCTTCATCAGGTGCGGAATACCGCAAGCGAACTCGACGACCTCGAGGCCCCGCTGGATATCGCCCTTGGCGTCTGGAATTGTCTTGCCGTGTTCGCGCGCCAGCAGCTCGGCCAGCCTGTCGTAGTCGCGCTGGGCGAGCTCGAGGAATTTCATCATCACGCGGGCGCGGCGCTGCGGGTTGGTGGCGGCCCATTCCGGCTGGGCGGCGCGCGCATTCTCGACCGCGGCGCGGACCTCCGCCTTGGACGCCAGCGCCACCTTGGCCTGAACGTCGCCGGTCATCGGCTCGAATACGTCGGCTGTCCGCCCGGACGTACCCTTTACTTCCTTGCCGCCGATGAAATGTCCGATTGAGCGCATAACAATCCTCCCTTCGCCCGACTGGTCGCTTTACAAACCCTATTGACCTGCATTTTATAGGATTCAAGTCTGAGATATTGCACCTTAGATGTGCGGAAATGCTGGATCAAGGCGGCACGATCGATTGGGATGATTTTCGCTTCGTGCTCGCGGTCGTGCGCAGCGGATCGGTATCGGCTGCCGCCCGGCAGCTCGGCGTCGACCATGCCACAGTGATCCGGCGTGTCGATCGGCTGGAACATACACTTTCGGCAAAGCTGTTCGACCGCCGCAAGAGCGGCTATCTCCTCACGGAGGCGGGCCAGCGCGTCGCCGACAGTGCGGAGGCGATGGAATCGACTATCGTCGCCAATCAGGAGGCCGTCGGCGGCTCGCGCGCACATCTGACCGGTACGGTGCGGATCGGCGCCCCCGACGGGTTCGGCAGCCATTTCCTCGCCTCGCGACTGGTCGCCTTTGGCGAGCGATATCCCGATCTCGACCTGCAGCTCGTCGCAACGGCCCGGCTGTTCAGCCTCTCGAAGCGCGAAGCCGATATCGCCATCAGCCTGACCATGCCGAAGGAGGGCCGCATCGTCGGCCGAAAACTGCTCGACTACAATCTGGGACTTTATGCCGCGCCCGCTTATCTCTCGCGCAACGCGAAAATCAGGAACCGCGCCGACCTCGCCGCGCACCGCTTCGTCGGCTACATCGAGGAACTACTGTTCACGCCCGAGCTCGACTATCTGCCCCAGGTCTCGCCGAAGATCTCCGCAAAATTCCGCAGCGCCAATTTGATCGCGCAGCTCAATGCGACGATGTCCGGCTTCGGCATCGCCGTGCTGCCACACTTCATGGCCTCCGCCCATCCCGAGCTCACGCCGGTGCTGCCGGCCGAAGTCACGATCGAGCGCACCTTCTGGATGCTGATGCACGCCGACAGCAAGGACCTCGCCCGCATCCGCGCCGTCGCCGACTACATCGTCGAGACCGTGGCGCGCGAGCAGGTGTTGTTCAAAGGCGCTTGATTTCGGGCAGCGGCCGAGCCGCCCTGGTCTCAAAGGTGCAATGTCCACGTCGGGAGATAAGCAGGAGTGCGTTGGGGCTTTGGAAAAATCCGCGATTGACCCTGGCGAACCTCAGCCGCCGATCACACCATGTCGGCAACCTAGCCCGCGCCGACGCGTAAGCCGTTACCAGTCTGCTGTTTGGAGCGGACATACCGGCGAACGGACAGCGCCCTTTGCAACCTATTAAGTCAACGTCTCTGACTGGTGGTGCGCTCCTCGCCGATAATGTAGTTTCCTCGTGTGACGCACCCCACGCTGTGGCGCGTACTTCAATGCAGTTTCCACGCGGACCGCCGCCGCGATTTGCGTCTCCTGTTGCACCCAGCTTGGGAGAACTCGCATGAAAAAATTACTGCTTACGGCGGCCGGTTTGATTGCGCTCTCAATTCCGGCAACGGCGCAAAACACCGAGGTCCGCATGATGCCCGATACGCTCGTGTGGAAAGACAATCCAGCCTTTCCGAAGGGCGTTCAGATTGCCACCTTGGTCGGTGATCCCGCGAAAGCGGGTGAGGTTGTCGTCTTGCGCATCAAGTTTCCAGCTAATTTCCAAATGCCTCCGCATACTCATCCCTACTCCGAAGTTGTCACGGTCATTAGCGGTGACGTCGGTAGTAGCCATGGCGAGAAATTCGAAAAGAAGGGCGATCTCCTGAAGCCAGGCTCGTTGTGGGTGTACCCCGCAAAACACCCGCATTACGCTTGGACCGGAAGCGAGGAAGGAATACTTCAAGTTCAATTTATCGGCCCGGGCGGCATCGACTACATCAATCCAGCTGACGATCCACGCAAGAACTAGCCGCTCGCATCGCAAGAGGCGTCTCAAGGCGACGCTTGTCTGTCCGGTATTCGCAAGGGAGGAAGTGATGCGATCTTCTCCAAGGCTTGCGAGCGCGGCACTTGCGCTCTGCATCGTGCTGTTATCGTTTTCCTCTACCGCTTGGGTCGAGCCGAAAGCGGACGTGGCGGCCGCAACTCTGGCATGGGGGCAGGCGCTTGGCGAAGATGATCCGGACAAGGTATTGACCTTCTACTCGGACGATGCCGTGCTCTGGGGCACGCTGTCGCCGATTGTGCGATCCGACCGGGCCGCGCTACGAGACTATTTCGTGGCCGCCTTAAAGGTTCTACCCGGTCTCAAGGTCGCTTTTGGCGATCAACTGATCCGCGTGTACGGAAATGCCGCGGTCAATACCGGCTACTACACCTTCTCCTATGACAAGGATGGCGAGACCAGGAGCTTGCCCGCGCGGTACAGCTTCACCTACGTCAGGGATGGCGATCGCTGGCTGATCGTCGACCACCATTCCTCGGCGATGCCATCGCCTCCGAAATAGCTAGCTCACGGATCCTTCGAGTGGAGACATCTGCAGCGATTTTAGTGCCGTGCATAGGTGGCGATCCCTTCGCTGCGCCTATTGGACGCGGCAACTGGATCTGCGGAAATCGTGGGCTCCGATATCGCGCCTCGTTGTGGCGGCTTTGACGCCAAAATCATCGCAATCATTCAGCACAACATTGCCCAATGAGGCGCCGCACTCCCGCCTCAAACGTTTTCTCAAACGTTACCCACGGGGCCACGGCCAGCAAGCAAGTGGTGCCGGGTACCTCGATGGGTGCCGGTGCAAAAATAAGAGCTAGGGGCTAAGCAAAGACAGAACAGGGGAACGGTTTGACAACCTTACACTATACGTCCGGAAATAACCTGGATGGACAAGGCAACTTCGTACCAGGTCAGGTAGGCTTCAATCTCGCCGACGTCACGTCGGTGGCTCAGTTGAACGCACTGCCCGATGGCGTGAAGGGCCTCGTCTGGCTCGATGAAGGCAATGGCGTCACTCAGGAGTTTATCGACAAAGTAACGCCGTTCATCGGCAATCCGAAACTGTACGGCTTCTTTTTGAAGGATGAGCCGGACGTCACCGGAAACTGGGGCCCGCTGGTAACCGCGGCCGATCTGAAAGCTGAATCGGACTGGATTCATGCCAACGTTCCCGGCGCGAAGACATTCATCACCATGATGAACTTGGGGAGCTCCGCCAATCCGAGCTATGTGGACGCCCTAACGCCTGAAAACACCAACATCGACCTGTTCGGGATCTCCGCGTATCCCGTGCGCACGGAAACCAGCACGGTCGACTACGACCTGATCGACAGGCACGTCGCGGCCGCGCAAGAGGCCGGGATTTCCGTAGACCAGATGGTTCCGATCTACCAGACGTTCGGTGGCGGCGAATGGGTGACCGACGGCGGGGGCCGTTACGTGATGCCCACGGTCGAACAACAGCAGGAAATGCTCCAGCGTTGGGAGGCGCTGGTACCGAATCCGGCATTCGACTACGCCTATGCTTGGGGTTCGCAGCGCGGAAGCGTGACGCTCGAAAGCTCGGAGGCGCTCCAGGACTTGTTCCTGCAGCACAACCTTGACGACGGCGACTCCGATACGGGAGGAGGCACGCCGGTCATCGACCCGCCCGATGCCGAAGTGCCCGTCGATCCGCCCGATGCCGAAGCGCCGCCGATCGACCCACCCGATGCCGAATTGCCGGTCGACCCGCCCGCTACCGAATTGCCGCCGGTTGTCGACGCGGGTGGACGCTGCGATGACGACGCGAACGGGAACACACCGGCGCCTCCGTCGATTGATCCGACACCGGTGAATCATTTCCCCGGTTGGCATGGTGGCCATGGCGGTCATGGCCATGGCCGTGGCGATGGGCTCGATTTCTCGCAGTTTCCCGGCTTCGGCCGGCCTGACTGGGCGGGATCCCCGCAATCGGGCGGCGGCCGCGGCCACTGGTCTGACGCCGTCCACAATGGCGGCGGCGAGCATTCCTGGTTCGGCTCGGGTCCCGGCTCGGCCTGGCATGGATTGAAAGGCTTGACGCAACTTGCTTCCGACGACGCAAGCTCCGCGGAAGCTTCGGACGGCGGTGCCCGCTTCAGTCATCTCCATTCTGCACTGGCTACTGCGGCTCAAAGCCACTTCGCGGAAGCGTTACCCGATGGTTTCGGAAGGCCGGGTGATCACTGGCACTGGTGATCCAGCAGAACCGCTTCTGTAATTAAGCAAGGCATACGCGCGGCGCGCCCGCGCGTATGCCACTGCTTCGGGGCGCCCGCGGCCGCCACGGCCGCGGCTGGAATACGTCTGCCCATTGAGCGGCGTTGTAGTGCATCAGCGTGACCACGCTCTTGCCTGTAGCCGCTAATTCCCTACCTGCTACGCCGCCCCGGGGGGGGGACGGCCTGGACCTGCACATGCACTCTTCAGAACGACCGTCAGCGCTCGCGTGCGCGTTCCGCGACATACGTCCCGCGCTGCTTGCCGCCGGCGGGCTGTCCATCTTCATAAACCTGCTGGTGTTCGTTTCACCGCTCTACACGATGCAGATCTACGATCGCGTGCTGACCAGCCGAAACGGAATGACGCTGTTGCTGCTGTCGATGATCGCGCTGGCGCTTTTCATCAGCTATGCGGCGCTCGAGCATTTTCGAAGCCGCGTTCTCGTGCAAACCGGTATCCGCTTCGACGAGATTGTGTCCGGAGAAGCGTTCGAAACTGCGCTGGCACAGGCGCTGCGCACGAGCAGCTCGCATCATGTCCAGCTTTTGCGCGACGTCGACACGTTACGCGACGTTCTCTCGGGCGGCGTGATCACATCGCTCATGGATGCGCCGTGGACGCCGATCTTCCTCGCGATATGCTTTCTTCTGCATCCGCTGATCGGACTCGTGGCGCTTCTGGGAGCAATAGCGATCCTTGCCATTGCCTTTCTCAACGAGCGGCTCACCAAGGCGCCGCTGATCGCCGCCTCCCACAAGAGCCTCAATGCGTTGGACCGGCTGACCTCCTCGCTTCGCAATGCAGAAGCGATCCGCGGACTCGGTATGGGATCCGCGGTGCGGTCGACATGGGCCGTCACGCATGGCGAGGCCCTCACTGAAAGCGCCAAGGCTGGCGAGCGCGGTGGAACACTGTTGGCGCTCTCCAAATTTCTCCGGATGGCGATCCAGGTGGCCATCATGGGCGTGGGCGCGTACCTCGCCATTCACCAGGAGATTTCGGGTGGCGTTCTCTTTGCGGCCTCTTTGATTGTCGGCCGTGCGCTGGCGCCGGTGGAGGCGGCTGTTTCGCAATGGAGAGCGCTGGTTTCGGCGCGCACTTCCTTCGCCCGGCTCGACAAGGCACTTTCAGCCCGCGCGACACAAAGGCGGCCCATGAAGCTCCCGTCGTTGACGGGCCATATTTCGGTAGAAGCGTTGACGGTCATCGTACCGGGGTCGCAGCTCCCTGCGGTTGCCGAGGTCAGCTTCCGCTTGGCAGCCGGTGAAGTCGTTGCCGTCGTCGGTCAGTCTGGCTCCGGAAAGTCGTCTCTGGCGCGGGCGTTGGTTGGCGCGTGGTCGGCAGCACGGGGTTGCGTGCGCATTGACGGAAACGATATCCGGCATTTCGACCCCGACGTCCTTGGCCGGAGCCTTGGCTACTTGCCGCAAGACGTCGAATTGTTCGCCGGCACGATCCGCGACAACATTGCCCGTTTTCGCGAAGACGCCTCGGATGAACAAGTGGTCGAGGCAGCGCAGCTGGCATCTGCTCACTCCATGATCCAGCGCCTCCCCCAGGGCTACGACACCGTGATTGGAGACAACGGCGCCGGGCTCTCCGGCGGCCAGCGCCAGCGCATCGGGTTGGCTCGCGCGCTCTTCGGCAGACCCGTCTTCGTCGTCCTCGATGAACCGAACGCCAATCTGGACGGCGATGGCGATCGGGCTCTGGCTGACGCTATCCAGATGCTCCGGAGCAGGCGTGTTACCATCGTGATCATCAATCACAGACCGAATCTCCTTGCGCTCGTGGACAAGATTATTTTCATGCACGAGGGACGCATCGGTCGGGCCGGCACGCGCGACGAGCTTCTCCCCCTGCTGATTGGTGAGACCGTGACACCCATGCGCCGCGAAGAACGCCGCACGGCGGAACGCCACCATGGTCCGGACCGTCGTCATGGTGATGTCGGTCCGCGCCTCCCGCAATACGCCGATTCCACACGTTCCATCCAAGCGACGAGGCAGTAATGAACAAGACGAGGTTGCAGGAGATGGAGACGGCCGTTCAGGACGAATTGACTGTCTTTGTCAGGCGTTCGAGCAATGGCGTTGGGGTGGACGTTTCACATCGTGTCGCCGAACGGCCCATCGAACTCAAGCCGATGCCGTCCAACGGGCGTTCCGGCGAGACTGGGGTCAGACCTCAGACCCGGCCTTTCACTGAGCCCAAGGCGAGGTCGTTGGCCGGGATTGCCGTTGAGCCCAAGGTGAGGCCGCTCGCCGGGCTGTCCGTTGAGCCCATGGCAAGGCCGTGGGAGCGTCGATCCGCTGACGCCAAGGGCGGCCGATCGTTTGCCTGGCTTGCGAGAACATCTCGCTACACGCTATCCACACTTTCAATCCTGCTGGACGGCGCCGACCGTGGCAGCCCGGGCGATTGGCGCACGCCTGCGAGACGCGGCATTGGCGTTGCGTTTCTTACCTTCGTCGTCTTTGGTGGCTGGGCTTGCTTCGCCTCGATCGATGGCGCGGTCGTGGCCGCCGGCTCGATCGTGGTCGAAAGCGATCGCAAGTTAGTTCAGCACCTGGAAGGCGGCATCGTCAAAGACCTGATGGTGACCGGTGCCGCTCATGTCGAAGAGGGACAGGTATTGTTGCGCCTCGATTCGAGCCAGGAGCGGGCAAAGGAGGAGATGGCCCGTTCGGCCGTGTATTCGGCAATTGCGGAAGAGGCGCGGCTGCAGGCCGAAGCCGCTGGGAGCGACAAGGTTACATTTCCATCCGAACTTCTGCAGAAGAGTTCCGAGCCATCGGCGCAACGCGCCATGGGCGATCAGAAGCGGCGGTTTGAAGAACGGCGTGCTGCGCGAAGGATCGAGATCTCGATCCTTGAGGAAAAGATCGCGCAATCGGAGCGACAAATTCAGGGAAACACCGCTCAAAGCAAGGGCGCACGCGCTCAGCTCGACAGCATGACGCAGGAATATAACAAGCTCAAACCGCTCGCCGACCAGGGGATCGTTCCATTCGCACGAATTGCGACGCTCGAGCGATCGAGGGCGGACTTCGAAGGCAAGATAGGTGCCTACGAGGCTGACATCGCGCGCCTTGGACGGACCATTGACGAGGCGCGGCTGCAGATCGAGCAGGTCGGACAAAGAGTTCTGGAGGATGCCACAGCCAGGTTGGCCGAGACCCGCGCCCAACTCGGCGATGCGCGCGAGAAGTGGCGCGTGGCGGCCGAGGTTCTTGCCCGGACGGAAGTGCGCGCACCCCGCTCCGGACGCATCGTCAATCTGAAAGTTCACACGATCGGCGCCGTGGTTCGGCCTGGCGATGTCTTGATGGAAATCGTGCCCGACCAGGATGTTCTCGTGGTTGCCGCGAAGGTATCTTCGCTGGACATCAACCATGTACAGCTTGGCCTGCCGACGGAAGTCCGGCTTCCCTCGTTCAAGGCGCGCTCGACTCCGATCGCCGTCGGCGAGGTTCTTTCAATCGCGGCCGACGCGGCGCGGGACGAAGCCACGCATCAGCCCTATTACGAAGTCAAGATTTCGGTCCAGGTGAGCCAGTTCCCGGAAAAGGTCCGTGAAAAGCTCAAGCCGGGCATGCTCGCCGACGTTCTCATCGCGACCGGCGAACGCACTGTCCTTGCCTATCTGACTCAACCCATGACGGATGCGATACGGCGAGGCATGCGGGAAAGTTGAGGTGCTCGCGCCGGGCTAGTTTGCGCGCGGCTTCCTGGCGGGCGCCTTTGCCGGGCGCGCCAGGGCGGCCTCTCGCCCCGCCCCGAGAATCTCTTCGGAGAACTCGCCCGTGCCCGCGATGCGCGACAGCACCAGCGCGCCGACCATCGCCGACAGCGCCGCGATCGCCTGCTTCCGCGCCGCCTTGCGCGGCAGTTCCGGCACTTGGTCGGCCATCATCTCGATCATCTCGTCGAGCTTGGCGGCGAACGCCCTGCGCGCCTTCGGACCCTCTCGGGCGATCTCGGGGCCCAGCGTCGGCACCGCGCAGCCGTGGCCGGGATCGTCGCGATGAATCGTCGTCAGGTAGGATTCGACGATTGAAGCAAAGCGCTTGTCGGGCGGGGTCTGCTCGACAATCTTGCGCCAGCGGTCGGTGGAGCGGTCCATCGCATAGTTGAACGCCTCGATCACCAGTGCCTCGCGGGAATCGAAATGGGCGTAGAAGCCGCCATGGGTCAGCCCCGCCTCCTTCATCAGGTCGGCAACGCCGATGCCGTGCGCGCCCTTCTCGCGCAGCCGCACCGAGGCCTTGCGCACGATCCGGGCGTGGGTTTCCTGCTTGTGTTCCTTCGAGTACCGCATGGGGCGATCCATTACATGTCCATGGTCATATAATAGCACCGCCGCGCGGGAAAAGCTGCTGCTATTTCGTTCTTTGCACTTGCCCGACCATGGAAAAAGTCGAAGTTGCGTGCACTGCGAGATTGCCGGCGCCATCACGCACAAAACCTTCGGTATAGCTGGCCTGCCGGCCGAGCTTGATCAGCTTGCCCTCGGCCTGGATCGTGCCCGATCTCACCGACAACGGCCGCAGATAGGTCAATTTGAGGTCGAGGGTGACCGAGGTCTGGCCGGCCGGCAGCATCGTCGAGATGGCGCAGCCCATGGCGGTATCCAGCAGCGCCGCCGCGGTCCCGCCATGCAGAAGGCCGATGGTGTTTTCCAGGCTCTCCTCGGCATCCAGTTCCATCACGATCCGCCCCGGCTCGACCGTGGCCATGCGAAAGCCGATCAGCCTCGCCATCGGTGGCGGCGGCAGGATACCGTCGCGGATCGCGCACATCGCCTCCATCCCGGACATCGTCATCGCCGCCCTCGCGGCCGGCCCGGGCGCTTGCCAGTCCACCACCCTCTCCCGCCGCAGGTGCGGCGCAAACAGGTCCGGACTTTCGAGAGGCCGTTGGGCGCTGGATGCGAGGGTCATCGGTCCGTCTTCCTTTTTATATTACGATTGTCATATTACGGCAGCTCGGAGCTTCCCGCAACCGCCCTGGCCGGCGCGGCCCTTGACAAGTCTCCGCCTTTGCCCGGGAAGTGGGCGCCGGCAGCGCCCCCGCTTATCAAGAACGAGAAACAGCCATGGAAATGCTCAATCCCCATTGCGGCGTGACCCGCGACAGCCGCGGCGTCGTGCGCCTTGCCGTCTGCAATGCCGGCGCGCTCAACATCCTCTCTTCCGCCGTAACCGACGGCGTCCGCGAGGGATTTGAAAAGCTCGCCGGCGACAAGGGCATCCGCGCCGTCATCCTGACCGGCCAGAGCGAGAAGAGCATGATCGGCGGCGCCGACATCAGGGAAATGGCGAAGCTCGATCAGAAATCGGCCGAAGCCTTCATCACCCGCTTGCGCGATCTCTGCGAGGCGATCCGCCGCTTCCCCGCCCCCGTGATCGCGCGCCTGCCCGGCTGGTGTCTGGGCGGCGGGCTGGAAGTCGCCGCCGCCTGCGATATCCGCATCGCCGCGCATGACGCAAAATTCGGCATGCCCGAGGTCAAGGTCGGCATTCCCTCTGTCATCCACGCCGCGCTGTTGCCGCGGCTGATCGGCTTCGGCCGCGCGCGCTGGCTGGTGATGACGGCGGAAAACATCGATGCGCCGACGGCGCTCGCCTGGGGGCTCGTCGATCGGGTCGCACCGCCCGGCGGTCTCGACGAGGCTGTCGAGCATACCGTGAGCGCGCTGCTCGAATGCGGTCCCGACGCGCTGCGCGTTCAAAAAGAGCTGTGCCGGCACTGGGAAGAACTGCCGCTAAGCGAATCGGTCAATCTCAGCATCGGCGAATTCGGCAAGTCCTTCCACACGGGCGAGCCGCAGCGCATGATGGGCGGCTTTCTCAACCGCAAGCGCTGAGGCCAGACATGCGGCCGGCCGGCAAGGGTCCCCTCGATTCCCTCTATTTCCGCTACCCGATCTTCCCGGCCGGGCATGCGCCCGAACGCGAGGGCCTGCACACACGGCATCCTGTCGTCATCGTCGGCGCGGGACCGATCGGCATGACGGCGGCGCTGGCACTGGCGCGCCATGGTGTGCGCTCGGTGCTGCTCGACCGCAAGGAGACCTTCAACGACGGCAGCCGCGCCATCTGCATCGCGCGGCCGAGCATGCACATCCTGGAGCGCATCGGCGCGGTCGCGCCTTTCCTCGACAAGGCGCTCGGCTGGCGTTTCGGCCGCAGCTACTACCGCGGCACGCAGATCTTTCGCCTCGAGATGTCGCATCCCCCAAGCGAAAAATACCTGCCGATGTACAACCTGCAGCAGCAGTACATCGAGAAATTCCTGCACGACGCCGTTGCAGCCAATGGCCTCGTCGACATGCGCTGGAGAAGCGAGCTCGCAGCCATCGAAAACCGCGCCGACGGCGTCGCGCTCGACATCGCCGCACCGAAGGGCAACTACCGGCTCGATGCTGATTACGTGCTCGCCGCCGACGGGGCGCGCTCGCCGATCCGCTCGATGCTCGGGCTGCGCCTTAAGGGTGAGAATTACGAAGGCCGCTACGTCATCGCCGACATTCGCATGGATCACGACTTCCCGACCGAGCGGCGCGCCTTCTTCGATCCCAGCGGCAATCCCGGCGGCACCGTGCTAATCCACAAGCAGCCCGACGACATCTGGCGGGTGGATTATCAGCTGCGCGAGGGCGAGAGCGAAGAAGACGCGCTGCGCGAGGAAAACATCCGCGCCCGCGTCGGCGCGATCCTAGCCGATATCGGCCACACGAAACCGTGGGAACTGGAATGGTGGAGCATCTATTCCGCCAACACGTTGTGCCTCGACGACTATCGCCACGGCCGCATCTTCTTCATCGGCGACTCCGCCCATATCGTGCCGATCTTCGGCGTGCGCGGCCTCAACAATGGCCTTGCCGATGCCGACAACATCGCCTGGAAGCTCGCTCGCGTGCTGCATGGCGAAGCCGACCAGCGCCTGCTCGACAGCTATTCGCCGGAACGCCGCGGCGCGACGCTGGACGTGTTTTCCAATGCGACCAAGAGCAC
>JAEZEU010000345.1 GCA_023432885.1 Pseudomonadota bacterium
TGGTGTTTGCGGCAAGCCATATCGGCGCGGTGTTCCTGCCGATCAACTATCGCCTATCCGCCGATGAAGTGGCCTACATCGTCGGCAATTCCGGCGCGCGCCTGCTGATCGCGGATGACGAACTGGCGGCGATTGCCGCTGGTAACGCACCGGTGGTCTTGATCGACGAGACCGCACAAGCCAGTGTCGCGAACCTTGCGCAGGATGTTCCACCCGCACCGATGCAGCCCGTACAGCCTGATGATCTGATGCGGCTGATGTACACCTCGGGCACGACGGACCGCCCCAAGGGGGTGATGCTCACTTACGAGAATCTCTACTGGAAGTCCGCCGACCAGACCATCACACTCGGATTGAATGCGGATACGCGGCTGCTCGTGGTCGGTCCGCTCTACCATGTCGGCGCACTCGACCTGCCCGGCATCTCCGTGCTCTGGCATGGTGGCATGCTGTCGGTACACCGCAATTTCGAGCCGGATCAGGCACTGGAGGCGATCGAAAGGGACGGGCTCAACGCCGCCTGGTTTGCGCCTGTCATGACGACGGCGATCCTCACCTGCCCCAGCCGCGAGCGCTACGACGTCTCCAGCCTCAAATGGGCTATCGGCGGCGGCGAGAAGACGCCGGAAGTGCGCATCCGCGCCTTCTCTGAGTTCTTCAGGAATGCGCGCTACATCGACGCCTATGGTCTGACGGAAACCGTCGGCGGTGACACCTTCATGGAGGTAGGCCGCGAGATCGAGAAGATCGGCTCGACCGGCCGCGCCATCGCCCATGTCGAGATCGAGATCCGCGACGATGCCGGCAAGCGCCTTGCGCCCGGCGAGAACGGCGAGATCTGCCTGCGCGGCCCGAAGGTCACCAAGGGCTACTGGAAGGACCCGCAAAAGACCGCATCCGCCTTCTTCGGCGATTGGTTCCGCACCGGTGACGTCGGCTATCTCGACCAGGACGGTTTCCTGTACCTGACCGACCGCAAGAAGGACATGATCATCTCCGGCGGCGAGAACATCGCTTCCTCCGAAGTCGAGCGGGTGATTTACGAGTTGCCGGAGGTGCGCGAGGTCGCCGTAATCGGCGTGCCCGATGAACGCTGGGGCGAAAGGCCGGTCGCCGTCGTTGTCCTCGCCGACGGCGCCACGCTCGCCCCGACCGATCTCACGAAACATTGCCGGGCGCGGCTTGCCGGCTTCAAGGTGCCGAAACAGCTCATTATCCGCGACAGCCTGCCGCGAAACCCCTCAGGGAAAGTGTTGAAGCGCGTCCTGCGCGCCGAACTCGAGGCATCCGCATGACACAGACCGCATCCGCCAAGGTGACAAAGCTGAATCGGGTCGAGCGCAATGCCTGGACCAAGCAGAAAATATTCGAAGCAGCGACCAAGGTGGTGGGCAAATACGGCTATGCGGAGGCCTCCGTCGCCCGCATCACCGAGCAGGCGGGCGTCGCGCAAGGCACCTTCTACAATCACTTCGTCAACCGCCAGGAGCTGCTCGACCAGTTGCTGCCGAAGATCGGCATCGACATGGTGCGCTTCATCCGCGATCGCACCGGCACCGGGCATGCCGCGCGGCAGGAGGTCGAGCGCTTTGCCGCCTTCTTCGATTTCATCCGCGAGGTCCCGGAATTCCTGAGGATCCTCAACGAAGCGGAATTCTTCGCGCCGGCAGGTCACCAAAAACATCTCGAAAACGTCGCTACCGCCTATGTCCGCATCCTGCAGCGCGCGCGGGAAGCTGGCGCCATCGTCGACTACAGTGACGAGGAGTTCGACGCGATCGTGCACATGCTGATGGGCGGCCGCGGCTATCTCAGCCTGCGCTACTCCTATGCCGAGGATGGCGGCGTCATCGACGTGCCCGAGCACATCAAGACCGCCTATGAAAAGCTGATCACACGGGGGCTGATCAAACCGGAGGGCAAGCGGAAATGAGCACGGAGGGCATCGTCCTCGTCACCGGCGGCAGCCGCGGCATCGGGGCTGCGACCGCGACGCTGCTCGCCGGACAGGGCAACAAGGTCGTCATAACCGATATCCAGCCCGAGCCGATTGCAGGCGGCGCGATCCTGTGGCCCGCGCCGTTCGATGTCGCGAGCGAAGGCGGCGTCGTCGCAGGTGTCGCCGATATCGAGAAGGCGCATGGTCCCGTCACCGGGCTCGTCAATGCCGCCGGAATTTTCGGCAAGATGCACAGCCTGGAAAAGGTGCGGATGGAGCAATGGGACCGCGAGGTCAACATTGATCTGCGCGGCACCTTCATGGTCGCGCGCAGCGTCGGCGTGCGGATGGCGCAGCGCCGCCACGGCGCCATCGTCAATGTCGCCTCCGTCGCCGGCATGACCTCGGGTCCGATCCACGCCTATACCGCAGCGAAGGCCGGCGTGATCCAGGTGACGCAAACGCTCGCCGCCGAATGGGGCCGCGCCGGCGTGCGCGTCAATGCGGTCTCTCCCGGGTTCACCCGCACGGCGGCGCTGGAAGCCGGCATCGCCTCGGGCGCAATGAGAAAGCCGCTGCTGGAGCGTTATGCCGCGATGAACCGGATGGTCGAGCCGGCCGAGGTCGCGCAGGCGATTGCCTGGCTGCTCAGCCCGCTCGCCAGCGCCGTAACCGGAATCAATCTGCCCGTCGACTGCGGCTTTCTCGCCGGCTCGACCTGGGGAGCCTATGGCGGTCTGCCGCAACAGCCGGCCGATTGAGGAGGGCAACGTGAACATCGAAGTTTCCCGCAAGAAGCTCGATCTCGCTTCGGCCATTGCCGAAGGCGACATCCGCGTGCTGCTGATGGTGCTGGTGCACATGACCGGAGAGACGCGCTGGCTGGAGCCGCCCTATACGCCAAAGCGCGACGTGCGGCTGATCCCCGATCCCGATGCGGGCGTGCCGAAGGAGATCCAGCAGGAAATCCGCGCCGCGGTGCTGAAGCTGTTCGAGAACGGCGAGCCGAAGCCCGCCATCGTCGATCCCGGCAACGAGCTGATGTTGAAGATGATGCGCGCGACGCTCGGCGAGAACGTCGCGGCCGAATATGCGCCGCTGATGCGCGAGGAGATGGGGTTCATTCCACGCGAGATGCGCTGGCGCGAGCGCCCTTCCGATGCAAGGCTCGCCGAACAGCATGTGCTTGTTGTTGGCGCCGGCGTCTGCGCCATTGCCCTTGGCGTGGCGCTCGGCCGGCTCGGCATCCCTTACACCATCGTCGAGAAGAACGCCGAGATCGGCGGCACCTGGTATGTCAACCGCTATCCCGGCTGCGGCGTCGATACTCCGAACCATTCCTATTCCTTTTCCTTCGGCAAGCGGAATCCCTGGACACGCTATTTCGCGCAGCGTCAGGAGCTGCATGAGTATCTGCTCAAGGTCGTCCGCGAACACGACATCCGCAGCAACGTGCGGCTCAATACTGAGCTCACTTCATCGCGCTGGGACGAGAACAAGCGCCGCTGGATTTCGACGCTGCGCACCAAGGACGGCGAAGTGACGTTCGAGTCGACGGTCCTGGTCAGCGCCATCGGCCAGCTCAACGATCCCGCCCCAGCGCGGTTCAAGGACGATGACAGCTTCAAGGGCACTCAAATCCACTCGGCGTTGTGGCGGGACGATATCCAGCTCGACGGCAAGCACGTCGCCGTGATCGGCACCGGCGCGACCGCGATGCAACTGGTGCCCTCGATCGCCGGTCAGGTCGCCTCGGTCACCGTGTACCAGCGGACCGCGCAATGGGCTCGGCCCGTGAAGGGCTATGCCGACCCGATCGCCGAAGGCGCGCAATGGCTGCTCGCGCATCTGCCGTTCTACGTGCAGTGGTACCGCTTCAACATGTTCTGGCGCTATGGCGATGGACTGTTGCCGTTCCTGCGCAAGGACCCCGCCTGGCCGCATCCGGAGCGCGCCGTCAACAAGGGCAACGATCGCCACCGCGAGGAGCTGACGAACTTGATCCAAGAAGAGCTGAAGGACCGTCCCGACCTGATCGAGAAATGCGTGCCGACGTACCCGCCTTATGGCAAGCGTATCCTCCTGGACAACAACTGGTTCAAGACGCTGACCAGGCCGAATGTGGAGCTGGTCACCGAGCCGATCGACCGCTTCGCACCGG
>JAEZEU010000066.1 GCA_023432885.1 Pseudomonadota bacterium
GTGCGAAGGACATCCAGAAGCAGGCAGCGCTGAAGGAAGCGCAGAAGGCCGATGAACATGCCAAGCGGCTGGCGGCCGCGGAGGCGGAGAAGCGGGCGCTGATTGACAGGCTGAGCAAGCCATCGGGACTGTCAGAGGACGAGAAAGTCAAGCTTGCCTCGACCGTGATCCAGCGTGCGGTCCGCAATGGCTTGACCGAGGTGCAGGTATATCGCTTCCCGAACTCACTGTGCACCGATAGAGGCCGTGCCATCAACCAGATGGAGAAGGGATGGGAAACGACGCTGAGTGGTATCCCGAAGGAAATCTTTCAACTCTGGAGCGATTACTTGCAGCCGCGCGGCTATCGCATCCGCTACCAGGTAGTCGATTTCCCCGGCGGCGTGCCCGGCGACATCGCCATCACCATCAGCTGGGACGGTTAGCTGCAGCGATCACGGTTTCAAGCGGAGAACATTGCGAATGGCAAAGGCCGAAGCTGCGCCAAAGATGAAGCGCAAGGAATATGAGAAAGAACTGCGCAAGCTGCAAGTCGAGCTCTGTCATCTCCAGGAATGGGTAAAGGCCCAGAAACTGAAGGTGATCATCATCTTCGAGGGCCGCGATGCGGCCGGCAAGGGCGGCACCATCAAGGCACTCGTCGAAAAGGTAAGCCCGCGGGTATTCCGCGTCTGCGCCCTGCCCGCGCCGTCCGATCGCCAGAAGACCCAACTATTCCTGCAGCGCTATATCGAGCAGTTTCCGGCAGGCGGCGAGATCGTGATCTTCGACCGCAGCTGGTACAACCGCGCCGGGGTCGAATACGTCATGGGCTTCTGCACTCCGGAGGATCACAAGCGTTTCCTCGAGCTCTGCCCGCAGGTCGAGAAATTTGCCGTCGAGGGCGGAATCATCCTGATCAAGCTCTGGCTCGAGGTCGGGATGGAGGAGCAGGAAATCCGCTTCCGGGCGCGGATCGAGGATCCGTTACGGCAGTGGAAGCTGAGCCCGATGGATACCGAATCGTTCGGACGCTGGTACGACTATTCGCGGGCACGCGACATGATGTTGGAAGCGACCGACACCAAGCACGCGCCCTGGCGTCTTATTCGCTCCGACGACAAGCGGCGAGCGCGGCTCAACGTCATTTCGCACATCCTCACGACAATCCCCTACAAGAAGATTAAGCGCGACAAGGTGAAACTGCCGAAGCGCTCCGATAAGGGAAGCTACAATGATCAGGCCAGTCTGCGCGGCATGAAATTCGTCGAGGAACGGTATTAGATCGCCAATGCCTCGTCATGCTACTGCCACTGCAGTGGCCTGGCTGCTGCCGGTTGCAAGCGCATGTCGGGCGGGAGCAGCCGGATAGCCCCCGCCCTTTCGCCATCATTTCAGCGCGATGGTAACGCCACCCACCGCTGCCGAAGCCTCAAGGCCGACCCTCGGTCCGCTGAGCTGCAGAATGACCCCGTTGGCGTTCTGCAACTGAACGCCGCCTCCGCCCGCCGCAAGCGCGCCGCCCGCTCCGCCCACGGCGTAGGTGCCGGCGAGGTCGCCGGGGCTGCGCAGGTTCAGCGCCCTGCCCACAAACTTGCTGGTCGAGGCACCGACCGTGAAGCCCACGCTCATGCCCGATACCGTGAAAGGATACTTCTTTCCGCGGAAGAGCAGCACGCCCTGCCCGCCACCGACACCGACGATGAACCCGCCCTTGGTGAAGACAACAGCCACCTGGCCGGTTTCGGCAGCGCTCGGCGCCGCCAAGCCGAATGAAGCCGAGAAACCCAGGGCGGCGGCCAGCATCGTTCCCTTCAGATATTTCTTCATGACCCTTCCTTTTCAGGTTTGGAGCCCGGGCCACCATGGCCCGGACTGTATTGGCAGGCCGGTGACGTGCGGCGATGCTCGTCTTCGCCACGGCTCGTTTCATTGATCCAGGTCAACGTGATCGGGTCGTGTGAGCGAGACTTCGCGTACGCAACGCCATTGCGCGCGCATGCTGCAAGTTCATGCAGGCGTGAGATCGCCGAGCAGACTATCCATCCGCCGGGTCCAGTTGGCGCTGTCGGTTTTTTCTGCAAACCCGTCGGCCTGCAGGACATCGCGGACCTGCGCGCGGGCGCCGACGATCTGGAAGCCGATGCCGCGGGTGGCGAGTTCGCCATGAAGGTCGTGCAGCATCTTGGCGCCTGCAAGATCAATGAAAGGCGACGAGGAGAGACCGCAAACGACCAGCTTGGTGTCCGGCGCTGCCGCGAGCCTTGCCAGCACCGTGTCGAGGATGGTCTCCGCGTTGATGTAGAGCAGAGAGGCTTCGGGGCGGAAGGCGATGACGCCCTTAAGCGGCTCGACATCCGGATTGCGCGCACTGTCGGCATAGCGGCCCGTGCCGGCCACGCGTCCGAGAAACGCCACGTTGGGCTGCGAAGCGCGGGCGAGCAACAGAGCGATGGAGGCAATCGCCGCCAGCAGGATGCCCTGCAAGATGCCGAGGAATAGCACGGAGACCAGCGCAATGGCGGCAGCAAGGAAATCAATGCGGCTGATCCGCCACATGCGGGCCAGCGCGGGAATATCGACGAGCTTGTAGACGGCGGTGAAGACAATCGCCGCCAGCACCGCCTTGGGCAGGTTGGTGAGCAGGCCGGTAAGAAACAACAGGCAGATCGCCAGCGTCACTGAGCAGACGACGAGCGCCAGCGGTGTCTTTGCGCCCGCCTGGTCGTTGACCGCTGATTGCGACAACCCACCCGCGACGGGATAGCCATGCCCCAGCGACACCGCGAGATTGGCGGCGCCCAACCCCAAGAACTCCTGCCGCACGTCCAGGGCATAGCCGTGCTTGGCCGCAAAGCTTCGCGCCGCGGAAACGCCCTCGACATAGGCGAGCAAGAGGATGCCCGCGGCCAGCGGAAACGAATCGTCGAATTCCACAAGTCCGAAGGTCGGGATGGCAAAGCTCGGCAGACCACTCGGGATATTGCCCGTGATGGGAATGCCGAGGGTGGGAAACCCAAATATCGTCGCGACGACGATCGAGAGGATGACGACGGCAAGCCCGACCGGCCTGCCCGGCAGCACGCGCTCACCGAGCAGGAGCAACAGAATCGCGACAAACCCGATCGCGAGCACGGTCCAGTGGATGCCGCCAAGCTGTCCGACCAGCGTAATCAGGCGATCGAAGAAATTGCGGCCGCCGCCGGCGACGCCGAACAGGCTCGGCAGCTGTGTCATGATGATGGTGAGCCCCGCGCCGGCCTTGAAGCCGACCAGAATACTGTCGCTGATCAGGCGCACGAGCATGCTGAGCCGGAAGATCCAGGCGATCAGGCAGAGCACCGCAACGGCAAAGGCAGCAAGGCTTGCGATTTGCGCGTAGCGAACGGCATCGCCTGCGGCCAGCGCACCGACTGTCGCTGCGATCATCAGCGAAATTGCCGAGGTCGGCCCGACCGCGAGCTGGCGCGACGAGCCGAGCAGAGCATAACCGATGCCGCCGAGCATGTAGCCGTAGACGCCGACCTGCGGCGGCAGTCCGGCCAGCGCCGCATAGGCCAGAGACACCGGGATCGCGTAGGCGGCGAGCGTGATGCCCGCGATGATGTCGGAGCGCAGAAAGGAGGCGCGATATCCGGCGAGCCATTGCGCGGGCGGAAAGAATTTTGGCCGGTTCGGCCTCATGGATCGATCCCGTTCAACCCCTGCTCTGCCGCTTCACAGGCATGGTGCGAACCGGTTCGGAGCTCATCCGGTCAATAGACGCCGTGCCTCTTCCGGCCCGGATTGATCTGAATCAATCGGTTCGAGAAATTTCAGCAACCAAATCGATGGCAAGGAAACGGTCCCGTGGGAATGTGCTTGCCGAGCAGATCATGATCCAGATCAAGGCTCCGACATGGCGGCAGCGAAGACTTGGCGAGACTCAATCCGGATGCCCGGCATGCGCCTGTTACGATTCCTGATCATCGCTGCAGCGATCATGACTGCTGCGCCCGCGATCGCGGCCGACGATCCACCGCGACTGCAGGAAGAGGTGTGGGCCCTGCCGCTGCCGGTGCCGACCATCGCCTATGTGGTGCGCCCTGTGGGCGACGGGCCCTTCCCGCTCGCCATCATGAATCACGGGGTGTCGATGGATCCGGTGCAGCGCGGCTTCTTCCCTCTGGTCGAATTCCGCGATGCCGCAA
>JAEZEU010000439.1 GCA_023432885.1 Pseudomonadota bacterium
CTCCGGCGGCTTATTCCGCCGGCACCTCAGATGCTGCGCCAGATCCATTGCATGAGCAGCGCCATCACGTCGCCGAACAGCAAGAGCACGGCCGACCACAGCAATGCCGAGAGGAAGTTGGCGATCTGGAACGGCCAGTACGGCATTTCGAAAATGCCGGCCGCAAGCGGCACCGAGGCGCGCAGCGGTCCGAAGAAGCGGCCGATGAAGATGCTCGGTATGCCCCAGTCCCGCACGAAAGCTTCGCCGCGCGGCAGGATTTCCGGATATTTCGACAGGGGCCAGATCTTGGCAACCTGCTCCTTGTACTTGTAGCCGAACCAGTAGGAGAGCCAGTCGCCGAGCGCCGCGCCGATGCCGCCGGCGAGCCAAACCGGCCAGAAATTGATGCCGGAAACGCCGACCAGCGCGCCGATGGCGATCAGCGCGCCCCAGGCGGGGATCAAGAGCGAAATAAAGGCCAGCGACTCGCCGAAAGCCAGTACCAGCACTATCGGGGCCGCCCAGTGCTGATGCTCGCGCACGAAATCAGCCACGGAGTGCGCGAAATCTTCCATCTTGTCGAAATGTCCTCAAGCCCCTCAGGTTCCCTTGGTAAGCCAACCGCTTGGCGGAGTTCAAGTCACAAAGCCCGACTCAGTTCGTGAGCAGGCCGACTGCCCCAAACCGTCACTTTTTAAGCCTAGGCGTGGCATAGTCACATCAAATCGATTCGCAGCGCTGTTCGCGCGCACCATATAAAGAACCATGCCTAAACCATTGAAATCAGCAGCAAAAGCCAAGGAAGACGACCTCTTTGGCAGCTCCGACAGCAAGACCAAGGCCAACCTCAAGGTGGCCGCACGCGGCGGCGGTGCCGAAGCCGGCTATACCGCGCGCGACATCGAGGTCCTGGAAGGACTCGAACCGGTCCGCCGGCGCCCCGGCATGTATATCGGCGGCACCGACGAGAAGGCGCTGCATCACCTGTTCGCCGAAGTCATCGACAACTCCATGGACGAGGCGCTGGCGGGACATGCCACCTTCATCGAGGTGGAACTCTCGGCTGACGGCTTCCTCACCGTGAGCGACAACGGCCGCGGCATCCCCGTTGATCCCCACCCGAAGTTCCCGAAGAAGTCGGCGCTCGAAGTCATCATGTGCACGCTGCATTCGGGCGGCAAGTTCGATTCCAAGGTCTACGAGACCTCGGGCGGCCTGCACGGCGTCGGCGTCTCCGTGGTGAACGCACTCTCCTCGCGCCTCGAGGTCGAAGTCGCGCGCAGCCAAAAGCTCTACCGCATGAGCTTCGAGCGCGGCCACCCCAAGGGCAAGCTCGAGGACCTCGGCAAGATCAACAACCGCCGAGGCACCCGCATCCGTTTCAAGCCCGACACCGACATCTTCGGTGCGAAAGCGTCCTTCAAGCCGCAGCGCCTGTTCAAGATGACGCGCTCGAAGGCCTATCTGTTCGGCGGGGTCGAAATCCGCTGGAAGTGCGCGCCGGAATTGCTCAGGGGCATCGAAGACGTTCCGGCCGAAGACACGTTCCACTTCCCCGGCGGCCTGAAAGATTACCTGGCTGCTGCGATCCACGCCGATACGCTAGTGCATCCGGACATCTTCTCCGGCAAGTCCGGGCGCAATGGCGCGCATGGCGCCTGCGAATGGGCTGTCGCCTGGACCGCAGATGCCGATGGCTTCCTCTCCTCCTACTGCAACACGGTGCCAACGCCGGACGGGGGTACGCATGAATCCGGCCTGCGCAGCGCGTTGCTGCGCGGCCTGAAGGACCATGCCGAACGCGTCGGCCAGGGCAAGCGCGCCGCGTCGGTCACATCGGAAGATGTGATGGTCGGCGCCGCTGTGATGCTAAGCGTGTTCGTGCGCGAGCCGGAATTCCAGGGCCAGACAAAGGACCGCCTCGCCACGGCCGAGGCGCAGCGCATCGTCGAACAGGCCATCAAGGACCCGTTCGACCATTGGCTGTCCGGCAATCCGGTCCAGGCGAACAAGCTGCTCGACTTCGTCGTCGATCGCGCCGAGGAGCGGCTGCGCCGCCGCGCCGAGAAGGAAATCTCGCGGAAGACCGCAACCAAGAAGGTCCGCCTGCCCGGCAAACTGGCCGACTGCACCAACAGCGCCCAGGAAGGCTCCGAGCTTTTCATCGTCGAGGGCGACTCGGCCGGCGGCAGCGCCAAACAGGCGCGTGACCGCGCGACCCAGGCGATCCTGCCGCTGAAGGGCAAGATTCTCAACGTCGCCTCGGCGAGCAGGGACAAGCTGACCGCAAATGCGCAGCTCGCCGATCTGATGCTGGCGATCGGTTGCGGCACCGGTGCGCATTATCGCCAGGAAGACCTGCGCTATTCGCGCATCATCATCATGACCGACGCCGACGTCGACGGCGCCCATATCGCCTCGCTGCTGATTACCTTCTTCTACCGGCAAATGCCGCGGCTGATCGACGAGGGCCACCTCTATTTGGCCGTGCCGCCGCTCTACAAGCTCACCCACGGCAACAAGTCGGTGTATGCCCGCGATGACGCGCACAAGGATGCGCTGATGAAGAGCGAGTTCAACGCCAACGCCAAGGTCGAGGTCAGCCGATTCAAGGGCCTCGGCGAGATGAACCCGACGCAGCTCAAGGAAACCACGATGGATCCGGCCAAGCGCACGTTGCTCAAGGTCGTGCTGCTCGCCGACGACCGCGAGGGCACCGCCGACTCGGTGGAACGGCTGATGGGGACCAAGGCCGAGGCGCGGTTCGCCTTCATCTCCGACAAGGCGGAATTTGCCAGCGACGATCTGCTGGACGTGTGAGGCGGGGACTG
>JAEZEU010000491.1 GCA_023432885.1 Pseudomonadota bacterium
CTCCATTCGACCTTGCCGGTCTTGGCGTCGAGGGCAACAAGCGTGGTGTCGGCCTGATGCAGGAAGATCTTGCCGTCAGCATAGGCCAAGCCGCGATTGACCGTGTCGCAGCACATCACCGGAATAACGTTCGGATCCTGCTTCGGCTCGTACTTCCAGACGATCTGATTATCTTTGGATAGGTCAAGAGCGTAGACCTTGTTGGGGAATGGTGTGTGGACGTACATCATGTCGCCGATGACGAGCGGCCCGCCTTCATGACCCCGCAGCACGCCGGTCGAGAACGTCCATGCGACCTGCAGCTTGCCCACGTTGGATGCATTGATCTGGTTGAGCTTCGAGTAGCGCGTGTTGGCGTAGTCGCCGGCCGGCATCACCCAATCCTTCGGGTTCTGCGCCATCTTGATCAACTCGTCGTTGGCGACAGCACCGGTCGCGGCAAGCGCCGCCGCGGAGCCGAGACAACTTGCAATGAGCACGTTGCGCATAGTGAGTTCCTCCCACTGAATGAACTCTGGGATCCGTCGAAGCGGCCCATTTTTCCATCCTGTTCCGACATGCTAATCCCGTTCAACAACGGGAAACTTGCCCAAGAGGGAAGGGCGTTTGCTTCAAAGGGAAGCTCCGGAGACTTTTTTGCCCTGCTCTTGAGTAGCGCGCCGAAGCGCACGCAAAAGAGCAACGGCTCAAGAGCAACCGTTCGGCTTGGAGATGAAGCCGAGGTTTTTCTTGACGGCGCAGAAACTAAGTCGGAGGATTGTGAGTGGGCGCGGGGACATAAATGTGGCTTCACCGTGACGGAGGCTAGCGTCACGTTCTTGATCGGTGGCGGAAATGTCCGATACGGTTCACTCGCTGAGCACTGCCGGATTGTCGCCCAAGAAGCAGATTCAATGTTGGTCAGACGCGCTGACCGATCTTTGCGGTCATTTCGAAATCGATCCGCTGAAGGGTTCAACGCTCGATGCGAAAGTCAGCTACACGACCGTTTCGCGGCTGAAGCTCTGTCATATCGAGGTGAGTCAGCATCGGCTCGCACATACGGTGTCCCGTGCAAGGTCGAGCGACCATCCTTACGTCAAGGTACATTTTCAGACGGAAGGAACGTCCTACTTTGAGCAGGACGGCCGGCGCATCGAGCTAAAGCCGGGAGACTGCCTGGCCTACGACGTGGCCTGTCCGCATACGATTATCAATCCCGGCCTGACGAGGCATGACGTCGTGATTGTTCCGAAGGAGTTGCTCAGGGAGCGAGGATTCCATGCGGAGCGGATGTCGGCTTGCAAGCTTTCCGCGCGCACCGGGACCGGCCGGATATCGCATGATTTCGTTCATGCCGCGTTTGAGGAATCTGCAAAGCTTTCGCCGAACAGCGCCGCCATCGTTGCTGACTCGCTGATCGATCTTCTGCTGCTGCCGCTGCGAGAGGCGGATGCGGCGTTCGATCGCGGCGGCCCCGAGGCAATGTATATTCGTGCCCAGGCTTTCATCCGCGAGCACCTGCGCGATCCCGATCTGTGCATTGACCGAATTTCCGCAGCGCTGGGCTGCACCAAGCGCTATCTTCACATGCTTTTCAGCGACAGGGGAACGACTGTCAGCGACTATATCTGGCACGCGCGATTACAGAATTGCCGCCACGAACTGGAGACGCACGGTGGAAAGACCGTTACCGACGTTGCATTTTCGTGGGGCTTTTCGAGCTCGTCGCATTTCAGTCGCGTGTTTCGAAAGTATTTCGGAATCGTTCCGTCTTCCATACACAAGGCACAGCAACCCAGCCTGTCTCCGGGTGCTTCCTTGGGTGCAGAGCGTCTTTGAGCGGGCAGTGACACCAGCGATCCGAACCAGGCGTGTCGCGTCCTGAGGATGAGCATCCGTCGGGAATGCAATGCAGATGGCAAGAAAGCAAGCCTAGCGTTCCGCCTGCATATTGTTCGCATCATGCGCGTCATTGCGTGGTCGGCGGCGCCGACTCAACAACGGCAACATTAGGCTGGCCACCCGGAACCCGCGGGCTTCCGCCCGGTTGCCTTTAAGTATGCGCGCTGAGCGCGCACACGACAAAGGAGGAGCAGATGAATGCGAAACATTTCCTTCTCGCGGGTTGCGCCACGGTCATCCTGAGCCTCAGCACCGCAATGGCAGGGCCCTGCGATAGCTCTGGTCGAGCCGCAAACCTGAAGGACGCAGGTTCCGGACCCTCTTCGACGGGATCCGGCCAGACGACCGGTATGGCAACCGAGTCGAGAGAGCATCCGCCGACAAGCAGGATGGATCGCGCAGCAGGCGACGTTGCAACATCCTCGCAGGATGCGCAAAGGCAAATGCAAGGTCAGCCTACGGCAGCGCAACAGGCCCAAGGGGTCAAGCCGGCCGAGAGGACGGCAGCTGATAAGGGCTGTTAGTCCGCGACCAAGGTGAGGCGAGCAAGGGATTGGCGATCGGAGAGGAGGGATCAACGGCGAACGGCCAGGGCGGTGTCGTATAATTACTTCAGCGGCGATGCTCCGGTCCATCATCACGTCACGCCGACAATTATCCTGATTAGTCGGCATCGCGACGCACGCTCGACAAGCGAGACCAGCAGCTCTTCGCTGTTCCGCCCTTGCTTTGATTTCGAGCCGGCCTTAGATTCTACCGTGGCGTGAGCGTCACGCCCATCCAGTGGAGGCCCCAATGACTTGGAAGACTCCAAAAATCGTTGAAGTACAGGTTGGCATGGAAATCAACATGTACGCCTGCGCGGCGCGCAAATAAAGCGGCGCCAACGAGTGTTGCCCGGCTCCGGCGTTTGCAGGCCGGCGCCGCGGCAGGCTTTCGCACTGCGTCAAGCGAGTCAGCGCGCCGGCCTTCAGCAAAGGTTTATTCCAGCCTCAGCCCGGTCGAGCCGGGTATTCTCGCGTCGGCTATGAATTGGTCCGAATTGGACGCGAGCGCCTTGCTCGCTGCCAGTTCAAGCCTGTGGTAGGATTGAGCGGAGCTTCCAATCTTCCCCTGGCCATCGGAATGTCGATGCCAATGCGAGCAAGAGCGTTCCGGGCGGCCATCCTGTGCTTTTCTGCGCTGCTTCCGGCCTGCGCTAGCGCCGAGGGTATCGATACCGAGCATCTGTTCGGGTTCATGATCGGCACGGACGTCGGCACCGTCGGCGAGCGCGAATTCCAGAGCCAGACCACCGGACGCTTTGCCAAGGATGGCGTCAGATATGGTGCGATCGGTCAGGCATTCGAGCTGGAGTTCGTTCCCGTCAAAAATCTCCGCATCGAGATCGGAAGCGCCTTCGCCGGGCACGATATTCATGCCGTGCCCGATCTTGCGAACCGCCGGCAGATGGCTTGGCAAGGTGCTTCCGTCGATGTGCGCTACAGATTGTTGGATCGGGACAGTGCCCCGTTCGGCCTGACATTCGCCGTGGAGAGCCAGTTCAATCGCATCGCTGATATCGGCGGGGCTGCCGTCCGCAGTTTCGAGACTGAATTCAGACTCGCCTTCGAGCGCGAATTTATTCCCAACTATGCGCTCCTCGCCCTCAATCTGATCTACCAGCCGGAATGGACGCGTATTTTGGCAACGGGAGCCGCAGAACAGGAGTCCGCCATGGGGGTCGCCGTCGGGGCGATGTGGCGGGTCAGTCCGAATATCCTGATGGGAGGCGAGGCCCGCTATATCAGGAGATACGACGGGATCGGATTCGACGACGTTTCTGGCCAGGCCGTTTTTGTCGGCCCGACGGCGTATTTTCAATTGTCGCCGCGTTCGCGGCTGACCGCGGCATGGAGCGTTCAGGCTTGGGGACGACCGGCTGGATCAACGGCGGCGCTCGATCTCGTCAGCTTCGAGCGCCACCAGGCGCGGCTGGTGTTCGGCGTGAATTTTTAGGAAGGAGGGCATTGAATTCCGAACCGTCTTTGAAACCTCGCGCGGCCGGCGGCGTAGTCGATGAGCTGTTTGGTCGAAGAAGGAAGTGCGCATGAACGCAATAGACCTGATCGTGACCGTGTGCGCCGTGCTGTCGCCGGCCACCTGTGAGGAGCGGCACCTGGTGTTTTCCTCGGACGTTTCCTTGCGGCAATGCGTGATGGCCGCGCAGCCCTACATTGCGCAATGGGTCGGCGAGCATCCGAAATGGACTGCGGTCAGGTGGCGCTGCGAATATCCGCAGAAAGAGGAGCAGCCAGCGTAAGGCCGCTTGAAGCGCGCGCCTTGCCGTGTCGAGCCGCGCTACTTGCTGCAATCCGTCAAGTCCTTGTCCTCAATCGAGAATACTGCGTCCGCCCTGATCTCGATATCCCGCACGACGCATTGCCTTGCGTCGGGATAGGTGACTTTGGCGTCGTAGCGCCCCGGCTCCACGCCAGTAATGCGCAGGCGTTCGCGGTGATCAACCTCCTTGTCCCTGTCGTTCAAGGTCTGATTGGGGCCCCAGGCGTTCTTTCCCGCCGGCGATAGCTCAAAGCCGGAGATGGTCGAGGTGGTCAGGTTCCAGAGCCGGATGCCCTTGCCCTGTGCGGCCAATTCACTGGTGCTCGCAAGCAGCAGAGCGACCGAAGCCAGGAACCATCGCATGAGCAGTCCTTCCCTCGTGGTTGGTCATCCTTACCTGAGCAGACGATCCCGGTTTTTCGCTTTGTCGAGATTTATGGCCTGCTCAAGGCCCGTTGGCGCGATCAGCTTCGTCGAAGTCAGGTCGGCGTCATTGAAATCGGTGTCGATGATCGTGACGCCGGTCAAGTCGGCTCCCCCGAGTTGCGCGCCCTTGAGCGAAGCTCTCGTAAGATCGGCGCTCTTCAGCGAAGCAAATTCGAGATCGGCGCGGGACAGATCGGCGCCGCGTGCGTTCAGCCGTTCGAGATGGGCCGATTTCAGCACCGTGCGCATTAGCCCCATGGACTGGTTGCGCATGTCGGCGCCCAGCTTTGCCTCCGCGATCGACGCTCCGACAAGGCTTGCGCCGGTAAGATCGGCGACAACGCGTGCGCCGGAGAGATCGGCGCCGTCGAGACGTGCGCGGGGCATCTGCGTGGCGAACAGGCTGGCTCCCTTCAGGCTCGCGCCCGAGAGGTCTGCTTCCAGCAACCATGCTTGGTCGAGGATGGCGCGATCCAGCTTTGCGCCGGCGAGCTTTGTCCGGTTGAGGCGGGCGGCGCGAAAATTCACGCCGGACAGGTCGAGGCCGGAGAGGTCTAGGCCGGACAGTCTCTTTCCCGAAAAGTCGGCCGGGGCGGCGGCGGTCGCCCTCGCAAGAGCGGCCTCGACCTCTCCGCGAGTCATTTCGGCGGTGACCATGTCCGGTGACGACAGGTCTACGTGCCGCATCATGTCCTGCGCTGTCGCTGTCATGGCGACAAGCCCGAGACCAAGGCCGATCCTGACAAATCCAATCGCGCGTTTGAGCGCCCACTCCGTGGGGATCATGACGGGTTCCCGAAGCCGCATGCCCGAACGTCTTCTTTCCAGCGGTACAGTCATAGCATAGCTTGATGCCGCTAGCCGGAGGAAAACCGATGACCATGGCCGGATCGGTACGACGAACTGCAGTCGCATTGGCCTTGCTGACGACAACGGCAGCCGTCGCCTGTGCCGAGGATGTCAACGACTATCCAACGGAGGCGCGGATGGAATACGTCTTCGGTTGCCTCAAGGCGAATGGCGAGACGCGGCAGGTCATCGAACAATGCTCCTGTTCAATTGACGTGATCGCATCGCTCCTGCCCTACGAGCGGTACGTCACGGCCGAAACCGTCCTGAGCATGTCGCAGGTTCGCGGCAATCTGGGAGCACAGTTTCGCACTTCCGAGCAGGCGGCAAACGCGCTCAACGATCTCAGGCGGGCGCAGGCCGAAGCCGAAGTGAGGTGCTTCTAATCCCTCATCAGGCGCCGTTTCGCATTACATCCCGGAATCGTCGATCTTCCATTCGCTGCGGAAGACGTGGCCTTCGGTGTCCTTCGCGCTCGCGCGGAAGCGTTTCGCCCCGTTTGAGGCGTAAGTGAAGCGAATGTTGGGATCCTCCGAAAGGGAGATACCGCCTTCCATCGTCAGTACCGGGCTGTCGTCCTGCCACAAGCGCAGCTCGTTGATGAAGAAGGCAGGAATGTAAAGCTGCGTGATCTGGTCCATCTGCAGGCCGGAATTGTTGGGATGGCCGACCATGATCTGTGCCTCGCGCATGCCTTCCGCCGGACCTGGGCCGGGCCGCGGGAATTGCCGAAATCGCATCTGTCCCAGCCTCGCCTTGGCTTCGTCGGCGTTTTTGCCGGCCGGCGCGGAGCAGCCGCCGGACGCCTTCACGTAGGTCTTCGCCATATAGAGCCGTCCGTCGCTCAGCTCGGCCACCGCGTGAACGTCGGTGTAGGTGTTGACGCGCACGCGTGTTGAGATCTCCGTTACATTGGCCTCCTGCGCCAGCTCAAACCTTGCCGCCATCGGTGCGGGGTTCCGGTCGATGACGAGCGTGATCGCCAGCATGCGACGGCTGTCGTCTGGCGAAAGCCTTGAGCGCAGCGTGACAGGAACGATCGCCGCATCCTCCGCTCGGTAAGGCATCTCGATCTCGATTACGCCGCTGCCGTCAAGGACCTGGCGGTTGTTGAAGATGTCCTGGACGAGGCCGGGCCACGGATCGTAGGTTTCATTGCCAGCCGCGCGCACGGGCTGCGCGCTGAGCAGGACGATCAGGAGCCCGGCGATGCAAAGTAAACGCGACCTGTGTCTGAACATGGCCGTCCTCGCAGCGAGCGTTGATGGCGTCACTATACGGCTTTGCCGGGCCTACTCCCATTCAATTTCCGAAAATGCCGCTGTTGCGTTGCGGGCATTGTAGTTGTCGAACAATTGCCATCGCGATCGCTCCGACGCCGCGGCGGAATTGGCAGCAGCGGTGATCGGCTCGCCGCGGGCGATGAAGACGCGGACATCGGAGGACAAGGTTTCGAGATAGCGGCGCTGGGCCGTGAGAGCGGCCGGCCATTCGCTCACGGGACCGTGACCGGGAACCACGCGTTGCGCAGGCAGACGGCTGAGCTCCCCGATTGCGGCAAGCCAGCCGCGAATGCTGCCGTCCAGCACCGGGGTGTGGTCAAGAAAGACCAGGTCGCCCGCAAACAGCGTCTTTGTTTTCTCGTCGAATACGGAAAGATCCTGATCGGTGTGGGCAGCCGGCCAGGCCCTCAAGACGAGGGGGCGGGCGCCGAGGTCGATCCTGACGGCGTCGTCGACAAGGAGGGTGGGCGGGATGATGCGGACCTCGTCCATCAACTGGTCGCCCAGGATCCGGCGAAATGCATCGAGATAGAACGGGCCGCGCGCGGCCAATGCCCGCGGCAGATTCCTGTGGCCGGCGAACACGGTTCCGTCCCCGACAAAAGCAGCATTCCCAAAGACATGATCGGGATGTCCATGCGTGTTGATGACGTAGCGGATCGGCTTGTCGGTCCGGGCGCGGATTGCTGCCAGAAGCTTGCGCCCCTCGGCAACGCTGCCTCCGGTGTCGATCACCGCGACGGCGCTTTCCCCAATTACAAAACCGACATTGGCGATCGCCCCGTCGTTCTCACCTGTCATGAGCGACGTGAGGCCGTGATGTACGAACAGGCCGGGAGCAACTTCGCTGACTTCAAGGCTCTGCGGCTGCCCGCGCAGACCGGTCGATGCGATGAGGAGGATGACGGCAGCAAGGCTGCAGGCGCGAAACGCCATAGTTCCATCTCCGTCTGATTCAAGCGATGTCCCCGCGTCGCTGTTCCATCGTCAGGCTGGTTTGCGCCGCAGTCATGCGGATCATTCCTGTTGCATGACGGCGCCGGGCGCGCAATCTATCGCTGACTGATTGATCGAGAGGAGAGACAGCGATGGCAAATGGTGTGTCACGTCACCGCCTGCTCCCGTTGATTGCGATCGCCGCAGCCTTTGCAGTCGCCCATATCGCGCGGGCGCAGACGATCGGCGGTCCAGATCTCTCCATCGAACTGGTCGATCCCAAGGTGCTGAGAGTATGCGCCGACCCTCGCAACTTGCCGTTCTCGAACGAAAAGGGCGAAGGGTTCGAAAACAAGCTCGGTGAGTTGTTCGCGGAAAAGCTGCAGAAGAAGCTGGACTATATGTACTTTCCGCAAGCGACCGGCTTCGTGCGCTTGACGCTCGGCGCCCATCGTTGCGACGTCATCATGGGCTTCCCGCAGGGCGATGACCTGGTCCAGGGCACCAATCCTTACTACCGCACGGCTTACGCGCTGGTTGCCAGGCAAGGCAGCGGTCTGGAAGATGTCGAGACGTTGGAGGATGCCCGTCTGAAGGGCAAGCACATCGGCATCGTCGCCGGTACGCCGCCCGCCACCAACATGGCGGCCAATGGCTTGATGGTGGACGCCAAGTCCTATCGGCTGATGATCGACACCCGTCTCGATTCGTCGGTGGCAACCATGATCGATGACCTGACCTCGGGACAGATCGATGCGGCCATTCTGTGGGGCCCGATCGCCGGCTTCTATGCCAGGAAGGCCAGCCCGCCGCTCCACGTCACGCCGCTTGTCAAGGAGACGACGGGACCCCGGCTCGTCTATCGCATCGGCATGGGCGTCCGGCCGGCCGACCAGAACTGGAAACGGCTGCTCAACCGCCTCATCCAGGAGAACCAGCCGGCCATCAACAGGATCCTGCTCGACTTTGGAGTGCCCTTGCTCGACGAGAACGACCGGCCAATCGTAGCGGAGACGGCGGCGACCAGGTCGCCATGAGTTGGAAGCTTGCGGTAATTATTCTCGGCGCAACCGTTCTCGCTGGGGCGCAAGCGCAGGAACAAGCGCAGGAAAGTGTCGTCCCCGAGCCTGACGGGTACCGCACGGACAATTACCGCGCAGCAGTTCCCAAAACGCTTGCCGGCGTTCGGGTGCTTGCGACCGCGGAGGCCGAGGCGATCTGGCGCGCGGGAAGGGGCATCTTCATCGACGTGCTGCCGCGTGCGCCAAAGCCGGCAAACCTGCCCGCCGGCACGGTCTGGCGCGACATACCGCGCCATAACATTCCGGGCAGCGTCTGGCTGCCGGACACCGGTTACGGCAAGCTGGCTGGACCAACCGAAGACTATCTTCGGCGCGGGCTTGAGCGGGCTACAGGAGGCAACAAGGCTGCGCTCATGGTGATCTACTGCCAGGAAGATTGCTGGATGTCGTGGAACGCGGCGAAACGAATCCTGTCCTACGGCTACTCCAGCGTGGCCTGGTATCCCGACGGGACCGAGGGCTGGGAGCGCGCCAACCTTCCGCTGGTGGAAGCGCAGCCGGAGCCGCGGACGGATGAGAAATGGTCGCATTAGCCTGGCGCAGGATCGGCAATGACCGGACTGTCAGCTACTCCATCTCCTGCTGGATCACGCGTCCGAGAGCAAACAGCCGCTGGTCGATGGCGGTCGGCACTTCGCAGACGAAGCCGATCACACGCCGCCGGTCCTCGAAAATCCGCGTTTCCCAGACCAGTTGATTGCTGAGGTCGTCGATCTTGGGCTGATCGGGCGGCGATGCGTCCTGTAGCGCTTGCAGCGCAAGCGTGTCGGAGCGGATCTTGTCTGCGGCCCCGCGCTGCTTGCGCGTGACTCGTTCGAGCCCGTTCAGAACCGAGTTGCGCTGGGCATTGAGTGTTTCGAACAGGCCCGCGAACAGCAGCTTTCCCGTCTCGGTCTTTTCAGTCGTCGAGCTTGCGAGAAATTCCGTGATCGCCTGCTTGGCGTCGTCAAGCGGAGTCTTCCTTGCGGCCAGTTTCGCAACCAGCGCGCTCACCTTGGCATCGCTCTTCCATTTGTCGAGGGCGTCGTCGAGTGGCGGACCTGCCCACACCGCTGCCAGCGAGATTTCAGGCACCTTGGCCTGAACGCACGGCCAATCCGGATAACGAGGATCGGCGGCAAGGCAGCATTCGGCCGATGCCGCGATGGCGAAGAGTGCCCCGATCGCGATGGGCCATCTCATGTTTCGCCTCCGGCCGGGCCGCGCCGCGCGAGCCCGCGCGACGGATCATAGGCGTATATCGCACCGACCAGGAAGATGATCGTGCAGCCGCTGACCACCGCCAAAGAGATCCAGTTCATCCGTCCGTACAGCGCAAACCGTATCAGCTCGACGGCATGGGTAAACGGATTGAACAGGCAGATGTAATAGAGCAGGGGGCTGCCCTCCTTCACGCGCCACAGCGGATAAAGCGCCGATGATGCGAAGAACATCGGGAAGATGACGAAGTTCATCACCCCCGCAAAATTCTCGAGCTGCTTGATGCCGGAGGAGATAAGCATGCCGAGTGCGCCAAGCATCAGGCCGGAAAGGATCAGCGCCGGCAGCACCGTCAGATACCCGACGGGCGGGGGCGCAATATCCCAGAACCATGCGATCAGCAGGAAGGTATAGACCTGGAGCAGCGAGACCGCCGTTCCTGCAACAAGCTTGCAGAATAGCAGATACCAGCGCGGCAACGGGCTCACCAGAAGGGTACGCATGTTGCCCATCTCGCGATCGTACACCATCGAGAGCGAGGATTGCATGCCGTTGAACAGCTGGATCATCGCCATCAAGCCGGGCGCGATATAAACCTCGTAGAGAACGTAGGTTTCGTAGGGCGGGATGATCGATACGCCGAGCACCTGACGGAATCCGACGGCGAAGATGAACAGCCATACCAGCGGCCGGACCAGCGCCGAAACGAAGCGTTCGCGCTGGTGAAGGAAGCGCAAGGCCTCGCGCCATACGATGCCGTTCAGGCAGGTGACGTATTGAGCGAGTGAAAACCCGCTGCGATCCTGGCGGGCGATCGTGAAGCTCATGGCGCGGCCGTCCCGGATTCCGCCGCAGCCCCGGTCAGGCGCATGAATGCGGCGTGGATATCATGTGTTCCGGCTTCGCCGGTGACGCGTGCAACCGGGCCGTGCGCGAGCACGCGCCCTTGATGCAGCACCACGAGGTCGTCACGGGGCAGGACCTCATCGAACAGATGGGTCGCCCACAGTACGCCGATGCTTTTCTCCGTCACGAGCTGCCGGACATGGTCGAGAATATCGGCTCTGGCCTTGACATCCAGCCCGACGGTTGCCTCGTCGAGCAGCAGGAGGCGCGGCCGGTGCAGAAGAGCGCGCGCAATTTCCAGCCGCCGCATCTGGCCGCCGGAGAGGTCGCGAACCTTGCTTCCGGCGCGATCGGCAACGCCAAGCCGCGTGAGCACCTCCTCGCCGCGCACGCGCGCTTCACCGCGCGCGATGCCGTGCAGGGCGGCGTGATAGAGCAGATTTTGCATCACAGAGAGATCGAGATCGAGCGTGCGGGGCTGAAACACCACGCCCAGCAAGCGCAGCGCCTCGCCGGGCGCCGCACGGATGTCGTGGCCAAAAATGCTGATGCGCCCGGCCTGAATTCCGAATAGCCGCGTAACCAGCGCGAATAGGGTGCTCTTGCCCGCGCCATTGAGGCCAAGCAGCGCCGTGAAGCTCGCCGGGGCGACCGCGAAGCTGACATTGGCGAGAGCTAGCCACGGACCGTAGGAATGGCTGACGCCGTCGATCGACAGCGCAGCCGTGGCGGCGGGATCGTGCCGGAGATGTCCGTCCGGTGGTGATTTGCCGGCGGCGGGTACAGGAGATGCTGTCATGGCTGCGACGCAATCGTGATGCCCCAGGGCAACTCGCCGACCTGGATCGTCTTGATCACTTTTTGTGCCGACACGTCGATCACCGAGACGTCGTTGGACACGCCATTCGTCACCAGCAGGTATTTTTCATCCGGGGTGAACGCCATGTGCCAGACCCGCTGGCCGACCAGAAGATATTTGATGACCTCATGAGAGACGGCATCGATAACCGCGACGCGATTTGCGGGGCCGAGCGCAACGAATGCGGTCTTCCCGTCCCTGGTGATGCCGACGCCGACGGGCTGGATGGCTTCCTTCCGCAGCCCGGGAATGTTGAAGTTGATCTTGTGCGTAATGACGCGGTTGGCGGGGTCGATCACGGAGACCGTACCTCCAATTTCCGACGATACCCACAGTTCAGAGCCGTCACGCTTGAATTCGGCGAACCGCGGTCGTGCATCGACCAGCACGTTGGCGACGATCTCGCGCGTCGCCGTGCCGATGAAATGCGCCATGTTGGTGGTCTCTGAGGTGTTGATCAGGATCTTCCCATCGGGGCTGACGGCCATGCCCTCAGGCTCGACGCCGACCTGGATGTCGTCGATGCGGACGCGCTTTTCGAGGTCGATCACCGTGACGGTGTTGTCGTTCTCGTTGGCGACGTAGAGAACTCTGCCTTCGGCATCCTGCGTAAAGAGCTCCGGATCCGGCCCCGAGGGCAGGGAGTCCACGACCTGTTGGGTAACTGCGTCGATCACCTCGATCTTGTCGTCGTCGCCGACGGCGACCAGCACGGCCTTGCCATCCCTCGTGAATTCGATGCCGCGCGGCCGCTGGCCGACCTTGATGGTCTTGGTGACAACCCATTTGTTGGTGTCGATCACCGAAATGGTGTTGCTCTTCTCATTCGAGACATAAGCGACAAAGGCGCAGGCCGGCGTGGTGGCTGCGATCCACCCGATCAATCCGCAAAGCAGGCAGGAGCGCCACATGTGCGATCTCCAAGTCTTCATCAGAGGTTGCCTCAACGCAGCTTGCACTTGGTCTCGGGCCGGTCGAACCCCAGCGTATCGAGCTCGGATACTTGATGCAGGAATCCTTCCTGCGGCGAGACCGAGACGACCATGCGCCCGTCCGCCAGCAGGATCGGCTGGCGCAGCTGCAGGTTCCAGTCCCGAAGGGTCAGCCGCTGGCCCTTGAACGCCGCAACGGAGAAATCGGGGCCCTTGAGAAAGTCCAGCACGGCTTTCGGCTCGCCTGATTTGGTGCGCGAGGTTGCTTCGCCGATCATGCGCACCGCGGTCCAGACCTGCATGTCCAGCGGCGTCATCCGCCGCGAATTCAACTTCATGAACCGGTTCTGCATCTGTGTCGCGCCCCATTGGTCCAGCGAGGCATCCCAGCTTCTGGGGATCAGACCCGCCGAGCCGGCGACCGGCCGCGGGTCCCACGTCCGGTACGGCAGATAGGCGGCGAAGACCTCGCTCTCGTCTGCCGCGACGAGCACGTCGTAGGCAGGGGCCTGCTGCGTGAATACGGGTATCTGACGCTGGATCTGGGTCAGCCCGCTGTCGGTACGCCTCGCGCCGCCAGTGTCCTCGAATATCCGCTCCTGCACGATCTTGGCGCCGAAGCGTGTGGCCGCGCGCCGCAATGCTTCGGCATAGAGCCCGTCCTGCTCGTGCGAGCCGATCACCAGCAGCCAGCGCTTCCACTGCTTCCAAACCAGATATTGGGCGAGCGCGTCCGCAAGCATCGAGCGGGTCGGTGCCACATGGATCACATTGGCGCGGCAGTCCTGCTCACGCAGCCGCTCATCGAGCGCGCCCGCATTGAACAGCACGGTTCCACGATCGCGCAGGGCGTCGGCAGCGGCGAGCAGCGCATTTGCGGGCAGATCAGCGATGATGAAGCCGTTGTGGCCCGCCAGTTCCGCCGCCGCCTTGGCTGGGTCGTCGCCTTCCCTAAGCCTGAGCTCCTGCAGGGAGAAGTGCTGATTGAGGAATCTGCCGGTCGTGTTGTTGTCCTCGATCGCGAGGCGTGCGCCGGCAACGCCGTCGTTCTCCGCCGGCTGATCGATCAGGGACAGTTTCGACTTGACGCCGGCCTTGCCGAGATAGCCGATGCCGATCTCGATCGGCTCGGCCGCGGCGGCATGGCCGGCCACAATGCCCAGGGCGATCGCGCCGACCAGCCATCGGATCATGGTTCCTCCCTGATGCCCCCGCTTGAGCGGCGGTCATGGCGCCGTTGACTTGCAAGGACACGAACTTGCAGTCACTCTTGACCTGAAGCATGACTGAATTGTCATGGCTTGCAACCCTGCATTTTTGCCGTTGCGCAGCTCCACGTCGGGATCACGATCATGAGAGCACCCTTGGCCATCGTCACGCTCGCGCTGTTGGTGTCGGCCCCGGCGCGCGCCGAGCCGCCGAAACTTGCCGTGTTCGATTTCGAACTGCTGGACACGAGCCTCGAAGGAGAGATGAGAGGGCCTCAAGCCGACGAGCACGATCGATTGATGCGCATCAGCGATCAGGTACGGCGGCAATTGGCGGAATCCGGCAAGTTCGAGCTCCTCGACATCGCGCCGGCGAGGGCTGCGGCCGAAGGCAGCAACCTGCAGGCCTGCGGTGGCTGCGATGTTCAATATGCGCAACGCCTTGGGGCCGATCTGGTCATCACCGGCGTGATCAGGAAAATCTCGACCCTGATACTCAACGCGGCCATCTTCGTGCGCGACGTCCATACCGGGCAGCTCGTGGCCGCGATGAATGCCGACTTTCGCGGCAACACCGATGAATCCTGGACGCGAGCGACGAGCTATCTCGTGCGCAACCGCCTGCTGGCGCCGAATTACGGCAAGCCGCAGTGAGGTCGGCACAGTTCATGCCTTCAGGCGCGCGGCGTGCCAGCGCAGGTGATCGTCCATGAAGGTTGAAATGAAATAATAGCTATGGTCGTAACCAGCCTGGCGGCGCAGGGTTAGGGGAATGCATGCCTTCTTGCAGGCAGCTTGCAGCAGATCCGGGCGAAGCTGCTCGGTCAAGAACGGGTCGGCATCGCCATAGTCCACGAGCAGATCCGAAAACCTGGCGCCGTCCTCGATCAGCGCGACCGCGTCGTGTTTGCGCCACGCATTCTTGTTGTCGCCGAGATAGCCGCCAAGGGCCTTGATGCCCCACGGGACCTGCGAAGGAGCCACGATCGGCGCAAATGCACTCGCCGCGCGGTAGCGATCGGGATGGCGCAGCGCAACGGTCAGCGCGCCGTGACCGCCCATGGAATGACCGAGGATGGATTGCCGTGCGGCATCGGCTGGAAAATGTTCGCAGACCAGTTTCGGCAGCTCTTCGGTGACATAGCTCCACATGCGGTAATTGCCGGCGAACGGCTGTTCCGTCGCATCGACATAGAAGCCGGCACCGAGACCGAAATCATAGGCGTTTTCGGGATCGCCAGGCACGCCCTCGCCGCGGGGGCTGGTATCAGGTGAGACGAAGATCAATCCGAGCTCGGCGCATGAGCGGCGGAATTCACCCTTTTCCGTCACGTTGGCGTGGGTGCAAGTCAATCCCGACAGATACCAGACCACGGGCAGCCTTGGACCGTCCAAGTGAGGAGGGACATAGACCGAGAAGGTCATGTCCGTCCCGGTCTCACCGCTGGCGTGTTTGTACACGCCCTGCAGGCCGCCGTGAGATTTGTTGAGCGAAACGGTCTGGATTGTCATGCACCTTGCAATTCGGCCTGCCGGAACTCGGACTCAAGCGACGTGGTTCTCGATGGCCAGCCGCACCAGTTCGGCGGAGGTTCGTACACCGAGCTTCTGACGCATGATCGAAGATGTGTTAGCGACTGTCTTGTAGGAGGAATGCACCAGCCACGCGATCTCGGCGAGGCTTTTGCCGGCACTGAGCAGGCGCAATATCTCCATCTCGCGCAAGGTCAGCTTCGCCAGCGGACTTTGGGCATAGGCCGGACCCGCAAAGGCGATGCTTCGCGCCATGGCCGGCGGCAGATATGCTCCGCCGTTTCCTACTTCGCGGATGGCGTCAACCAGGTCCTGCGGCTCACCAGCCTTGGAGACATAGCCCTTGGCGCCGACCTCGATCGCGCGTGCCGCGAACACGGGATCATCGTTCATGCTGAACATGATGATGCGCGCGGATGCATCGCGCCCGAGCAACCGCCGCGCCAGTTCGTAGCCGGAGACGGTGGGCAGATTGATGTCGAGAACGCAGACGTCGGGGTGCTCGTGTTCGAACACGCGCTCGCCGCTCTCGGCGTCGGAAGCTTCCAGAATGTCGATGTCGGGATCTTCGGCAAACAATGCGCGGCATCCCGAAGCAACGATGCGGTGATCATCAACGATCAAGACGCGCATTGGCACCGGTCCCGACTACCACGTCAATACTGTTGACGCACCGCGTCAGGTAAAGCGCACGCGCCGTGTTGGAAGGTAAAGCGTCGACAATCGTGCAACCTGAGCGATGTTCCTGTACGATTCGATTAGATAGTCGCCATTATCGTCTGTCAACGATCCCCTCGCTGAGGAATTGAGCGCGATTTCGCTCTCAGACAAGGCGAGTTCTCTCCGGGACAAACCATATGTGGCAAAAGCTTTCCTTGCGCGCCCGAGTAAATCTGCTCCTGGCGATTGTGCTTGCACTCGGCCTGGCGATCAATGTCGGGCGGCTGGTGCTCGAGGCTGGGCCCCGCGTCAAGGCCGAAGATCAAAGCGTCATACGGCTGGCGCGTGAGTTCATTGCAACGATGGTTGCGGGATTGAACGAGGCGCCGGATCCCGAAGCACGGCTGAACCAGATCGTTCACGATCTCAACCGCCTGCGCCACGTCAGCATTGCGCGGCAGGGAGCCACCGCCGACGGATCTGCTGACATTGATCGCTCCGACGGCACCGACAATACGCGTTCGCCTCCCACCTGGTTCGTGTCGCTCGTCCATCCCGAACAGACCGCCCTCAATGTGCCGATCACGATCAAGGACAAGCCGGACACGCTGCTGATCACCTCGCATCCAAATGACGAGGTGGCGGAAATTTGGGACGGCATCATCACCCAGCTTCTGGTCGGCTCGGGTGTTGCGCTGGTTCTCTTTCTGATCACGAGCCTGGTCGTCGGCCGCGCGCTCAAACCGATCGAGGCGCTCTCGCAGGCGATCACGAAGATCGAATCCGGCGCTTATGAATCCCGCGTGAAGGTGGAGGGCTCGCCGGAGCTCGCGGTCATCTGCGAAAAGTTGAATCACCTGGCGGCGGCGCTGGGGGCTGCCGTCGACGACAGGAGGCGCCTGGCGGAACGCGTGGTCTCGCTCCAGGACGCCGAACGCAAGGAAATCGCGCGAGAATTGCACGATGAATTCGGACCCTATCTGTTTGCGCTGCGGGCCCATGCCACTGCGCTGACGCGGATCGCAGATGCGGGCGAGCCAAACCTCGGCGCGTTGCGGAAGCATGGCACCGCCATCCTGGAACAGGTGGACACATTGCAGCAATCCAATCGGCGCGTGCTGGAACGGCTGCGTCCGGTGGGCCTTGCGGAACTCGGCCTGCGCCAGGCGCTTGGTGCGCTACTGCGTTTATGGGGAGAGTCCCACCCTCGTGTCATCGTCGAAGCGGCAATTTCGCCCGGGCTTGGCGACACCGGAGAGACGGTCGAACTGACAATCTACCGCATCATTCAGGAAGCCCTGACAAATGTCTTTCGTCACGCGAACGCCACACGCGTCAATGTCACCGTTGAACCCGCGGAGGCGGAGACCGCGCGGGGCAGGAGCAGTTGCGCGCGCGTGCGAGTGAGCGATGATGGGTGCGGACTGAGGGCAGATCACAAGCTTGGCCTTGGTCTCACGGGAATGCGCGAGCGCATCCTGGCGCTGGGCGGCTCGTTCACCGTCGCTTCCAGCGGACGCGGGGTGACGGTGGAGGCCTTGATTCCCAGAAGCGCGGCCTTCTGACTCGGGAATTTTTCCCGATTACGCCGGGAAAAACGCGCTCGATGTCCGCTGACGTTTTGAACGTGCGCCACTGTGCTGACGCCCTAATATCGCTTGCACCAGACCGGCAGGACCACGCGGCCGGAACGGTGGGGACAAGTAGATGGGCGCTCGAGTCCGGTTGATCGGGACGTTGGCGGCTGGCGTGCTCGCGGCGAGCAACGGCGCTCAGGCCGAGGACGCCGATAAAGTGCAGGCCCTGCCCGATATCGAGGTGGGTGCGCCGCCGCCGGCAAGCGCGAAGCCGGCGCCCAGCGGAGGTGCGCAACGAGCGGCTCGCGCCTTGCCTCGCGTCCTGCGCAGGGTTCCGGTTTACCCGACGGCGCCGACCCCGACAGCGGGCGTAGGAATAGCGGTCGACAAGGTGCCGGCAGCCATCAACGCGGTCGGCGCGAACCAGATCGCGCGAACCGACTCGCTGAACGTCGCAGATGCCCTGCAGCAATATGTGCCGGGTATCGTGACCAGCGAAGCGACTGGCAATCCGTTTCAGCCGGAGGTGCAGTTTCGCGGCTTTGTCGCTTCTCCCATCCCCGGCGTCCCGCAGGGGCTGGCGGTTTACCAGAACGGCGTCCGCGTCAATGAAGCGTTCGGTGACACCGTCAATTGGGACCTGATTCCGACTGCGGCCATCCGGTCGGTCACCGTCATCACCAACAACCCCGCGTTCGGTCTCAATGCGCTCGGTGGCGCGGTCAACGTGCTGATGAAGGATGGCTTCAGCTACAAAGGCGCCGAAATCAACTCGATGGGCGGCTCATTCGGCCGCGTTCAGAGTTCGGCGCAGTGGGGCAAGCAGGTCGACAATTTTTCCGTCTATGGCGCGCTCGAAGGACTGCACGACAACGGATTCCGGAATTTCTCGGCGTCGGACATCCGCCGCTTTTACGGTGACGTCGGTGTCAGGAATGATGCCAGCGAATTTCATCTCAATATGGGGGTCGCCGACAACAAGTTCGGCGCGACCGCAACGGTTCCGGTCGAACTGCTGCAGCAATATTGGGGTGCGACCTACACTACGCCGCAGATTTCGAATAACCGCGTCAGCTATGTCAATCTGACCGGCAAGATCGAGGCTACGCCGACCTGGACGATCGATGGCTCGGCGCATGTGCGCGCGTTCGAGCACAAGACGGTCGATGGCAATCCGACCGAAACCGAGCCATGCGCCGCCAATCCGGGGCTGCTTTGCTTCAACGACGATTTCACGCCGGCCAATGGTCTCAACGGTGTCCAGCTTGCCAATACCTTTCCCGCGGACGCAGTGCTGGGTCAGATTGACCGGACGAGGACGCGTTCGGTGACCATGGGGGGTATCTTACAGGCCACCAACAAGGACCAGCTGTTCGGGCACAATAACCAGTTCATGATCGGCGCCAGCATCGACTCCGGCGTCACTCGTTTCTCTGCGAGCTCTGAATTGGGCACGATCGGTCCGAACTACGTGGTGACCGGCAGCGGCATATTCCTTGGACCATCCGGCGAGCCCGCTGCGATCGGCCCGGTCGCGCTTCGCGCCACCAATAGGTACACCGGCCTTTATGCCCTCGATACGTTCGATGTAACCGACGCGTTTTCGATCACGGCGGGAGGCCGGTACAACGACGCCCGCATCGTGCTCGAGGATCAGATCGGCACCGCGCTAAACGGAAACCATGCGTTCACACGCTTCAATCCGATCATCGGCGGCACCTACAAGGTCACGCCCGGCTTAACGGCCTATGCCGGCTACTCCGAAGCCAACCGGGCACCGACGCCGCTGGAGCTCGGATGCGCCGACCCGGCGCGTCCCTGCATCATCGGTGCATTTCTGATTTCCGATCCGCCGTTGAATCAGGTCGTGTCACGCACCGTGGAAGCAGGCCTGCGCGGCAGCAAGGAGACGAGCGTGGGCACGCTCGGATGGAAGTTCGGCGGCTTCCGCGCGCATAATAGCAATGACATCCTTGCGATACCGAGCAACGAGTTGCAGGGATTCGGCTACTTCCAGAACGTGGGCTCAACGCGGCGCCAGGGCGTCGAAGCCCAGGTTACCCTGACATCGAAGGCGCTGCAGCTCTATGCCAGCTATGCCCTCGTGGATGCGCGCTTCCTCGACGCCTTGCAGCTCGGCTCCAACAGTCCGTTCGCGGACATCAACCGCAAAATCCAGGTCCTGCCCGGCGATCGAATCCCGGCGATCCCCCGCAATCGCATCAAGGCGGGTTTCGAATATTCGGTCACCGATGCGTTCAAGGTTGGAGGTGATGCGTTGCTTGTCGGCAGCCAGTATTTCGTGGGCGACGAATCGAATCAGGCGCCGAGATTGCCGGCCTATACCGTTTTCAATCTCCATGCCTCCTATCAGGTCGACAAGACGATCCAGATTTACGGTCGCGTCGACAACATCCTCGACAATCGCTACGCGACCTACGGCACTTTCTTCGACACCACCGCCGTCCCGAATTTCGCCAATGGCGGCGTGCCGTTCACTGACGCGCGCACAGTCAGCCCGGCGCGGCCGCGGGCGTTCTACGCCGGACTTAGGGCGACATTCTAGAGTTGCCGGCAGAGGAAGCCAGATACCGCAGGCAGACTGGCCGCAATTCCGATCTTTTCGATATCAGCAGAGTTCAAGCTTGCCTCTTGGGCACGTAGTTCCCCAGAACGCATTTGTAGCGGTCGAGCTTCCAGTCGCGATACGGCCCGTTGGCAAGCCATTCGGCGATTCCGATTTGCGCATGAGTCGCGCAGGCACTCATGGTTATGCCTGACTGCTCGCTGGTGGTGACGACCTTCTCCAGGCAAAGCTGGGCATTGCAGAGGACAGCGACAAGCGTGACGATCATGATTACCTTGCGGGTGAAAAGACTGGTTCATGTGATCATGCAGTGTTCGTGCCACTCGCGCCGTGGTCGGTGCGGCACAGACGCTTTGGTTGTGGTGATCGCGCGCCAAACCGCCGGTCTTAGAATGGAGAGACCGGACTCGCACTTGCAGAGCCGAATCCGGAGGTCAGAAGCGTGCTGACCGTGCGGTTCGCGGTAGCCCCTGTAGAGGGAGGTGGTCCTCCTTCCCCGACGGAGGGCGGCGCAGCGAAGCTGAAGTTGGTGCCACCACCGCCACCGCCGGCCGTTCCTCCGCCTCCGCCCGCGCCGATACTGCCGGTGGTCAACGATTCCTGGGCCTGTGCAAAGCTCATTTGCGAGCACATGCCGTTGCATGCCGAATCAAATGACCAGGTGGAGAAAGGCTGAAGCTCGATCTCGATGCGGGCGCCGTTTGCTGTGACCACGGCTGTGTCGCCCTTCCTCAGCAGATCGACGCACTTGCCGGCTGCACAGACAATCGCCTGGCCATCCTTGAGAACGACAGTGTTCTTCGCCCGCTCGACAAGAAAATCGAGCGTCGTGCCACGGACGCCCATCGTGGCGATCGGCGTGGTGATCGCGTAGGATTCCTTGGCGGAATTTCCCGTCACGAAGCGAAACGAACCGACGCTCAGCTTGATCGCGATGTCGCCGAGATTCTGCTCCCCCGAAAAAACTGCCTTGTCCAGCTTCAGCCTCGAGTTCGGACCCAGGATTAGGTTTGTGCTGTCCTTCAGGACAAGCTTGGCATTGCTGTCAGCGAAGGTTTGCACAACCTCGTCGCGCACGACGTCGTCACCTTGGAGGATCTTGGAAACGGTCGGCTCGACTCGAGAGACGTTGTTACGGACCATGGCGGCCAGCCCGATTTGCTCCGGGCCAGCCAGCACCGCACCCGCCGGCGCGACAAGAATGGCGCCAGCCACGGAAAATGCCGCAAGGATCTGAGTAACTTTAGGCATCGCATGTCCTGAATGGCCGGAACTTAGCAGCTTCGCAAGGTGCATGCCTAGCGAATTCGGTCCGAAACGGGACAATTCGTGCCTTCAACGGCAGATTTCCCTTTATGGCGGCGGGGCCCCAAGCGGCTGTGACAGCGGACCTTAGTGGTCCGTACCATGGTCGTTACGACCGTCGCGACCCTGTCCGGTGATTTCGAACAGTTCGCCGGCTGTTTCAAGGCTAATCCACCTCAAAGGCAGGGGTGCCGGCCGGTCGACCAGCCGCTTGCGGCCTTCCAAGTCCGTCCGGTATAGTTTGCACGGTGCTGGAGATCATTCTTATGAAATTGAAAAGCTTAGCTGCAGCCGTGATTGGGGCAGGCCTTTGCATCTTGCCAGTTTCGGTTGATCGGTCGAACGGAGAGGGCAGCTCCTTGTCCGTCAAAGTTCAGACAGCGAATGCTGCCGAGTTGGCGGTTCCCTATGAGGGTGCGAGAGTTCGCGCCTATAAACGCTCCTATCGCACGGCGTACTATCATCCCTTCTGTGGAGGTCCATATGTCGGCGGCGGATGGAATGGCGGTAGCTATTACGGCGGCCCATGGATGGATTTGCGCTGCTACGGCCTCTTGCCGTGGTGATCCGGGCAACGGCCCGGCCGATCTCGCCGTTATCAAACAGAGGTCGAACCCAAGCCGTTGGCGAAGGACCATTTCTCAAGCCCCGGAAAATTCCGGGGCTTTTGCCTATCCAGGAGAGCCAATTGTTAGCGGAATAACCGCTCAGTACTTGGCATAAACGGGACCGCCAAACCGATAGTTGATGCGGGCGGTCACCACGTCCAGATCCTGGCTTATGTGGTTCACAGGCTGAAGAGGAGCTGCAGCGAAGGTGATGTTACGCGCACCGAGGAACGCATGGTCGTATTCCACGGCGAACGACCAGTTCGGCGCAAAACCGAACTCGATCCCGACACCCACAACGCCGCCCCAGCGGGTCTCGGAAGCAGTGCCGGTCGGAAAACCGACGCCCGTCGGACCAAAGCTGTATTTGTCGTGGGCCGCCGCAGCGCCTCCCTTCACATACAGGAGAACGTTGTCCCAGGCGTAACCCACGTGCATCGTGAGGAATCCGAACGCGTCGACTTTTGTCGCATTGGAATTACCCGGGAGTAACACGCTCGGATTGGAGCCGGTGAAATCGGCCCAGTTGCCCTGACCCTCAACGCCGAGAACGACATAGGTGTACTGCCAGCGATAGCCGAACTGGCCACCGACCGTGCCGCCGCTCGCGTCGTGACAGCCGTCCGCAAGGAAGGGATTGATGGGCGCCGCAACCGTTCCGGCGGAGTCCCAGCACTTGTGGCTGGTGCCCCAACCGCCGTTGCCGCCAATATAGAAGCCGCCCCAGTTGTAGAGCAGCGCGGCGGGCGCCGGCCTGACATAAGAGACGGCCGGGGCGACCGGAAGGTCAGCAGCCCAGGCAGCGCCGGGGAGCAGCCCGGCTGCAACAACAGATACAAGAATGATTTTCTTCATAGGCTCAAGCCCCATGGGTCGATAAGAAAGTCTCAGCCTCAGCCAACAGTCTAAAGGCCGCCAGCGGATAAGTCCGTCGCAAATTGGCAACAGTCGCCGCCGACGTTGGTTGGGTGGGGAAGAAGCAACGAGCCTTATCGGTCCCGCGAAGTTGGCATCGGTTGATCAGACCTTTCCGGAAAATACAGGCGGGGCCTTGGTTTACGGCCTGAGTGACGCGGGCCTAAGGCTCAAAAATATTAGTTCTGCGTGGGCGGTCGGGCAGCACCGCTTCGGTTAACCACAACCGGTTAGGTTAAGCGGCAAGTCCGACCGAGCGAACTGATCCAATCGCTTTGCGCCTGTAGGATGCGTCGATAAACAGTGGTCTTGGGTGCGCTGGGCAGCACAGTCGCGGTGCCAGGGCGTGCGAACTGCGAAGCAGGCATGATGAAGAGCCAAAGAGCGAGTTTACCGCGCAGGTATTTTGTCGACGGTGAGGGGCAGCGGGTCTTGGTCGGCCTCACGCTCGAGGAGACGTCCGAGTTCGAAGTACTGGACGGCCGTCCGGCACCTGACGAGATGGGACTGGTAGCTACCGGAGGTCGTCGCGCCTCGGCTGTGTACGCGTGTCGCTGGTCCGAACTCTATGCAAAGCACGACTCTGCATGGCAAGCGTGGATGCAGCAAAACCGGGTTGATCACTTGGGTTAATCGGCTTCTAATCGGCTGATTCTCCATCGTTGCTCATCCCGGGCCGGAGACCTTGGCATGTTTCAGCTGTTCTTACGCGCTCGTGCTCACCAGTTCATGCGGCGCAGCCTTGGTGGCGATGAGTTCAGGGCACGTTCCGCAGAACGTGATGCCGAGACCGATCGCGCGCGTATTGAGTCCGTTCTTGCCGCCATAGATGGAGCCCTGCGGGCATCGGAAGACGAACATGCGGGCTTGAGCGGCCGGGTCGATGATGTGCTGGCCAGAGCCGCGGTAACGGTCGGAACGGCTACGGACGAATATCTGGATCGCGAACCGCACCTCAGCCATCATCAGGCTCTCTTTGACGACGAGATAGCCAACGGCCAGAGGCGACTTAGGGACTTATCGACGATGATCGGTCACCTGAAGTTCATGAGGGCGGCGTTGTTGAGTCGGTTTCCCGATCTGAAGTGATCATGTGATCGCGCGGCTATTTCGCGCTCTTGTCCTTTGCCGCCTTGTCGTCCTTTGCACCCTTGTCGGCCGACGTTTCCATATTGCCGCCGTTCTCCACACACTTGTTGAAAAACTCTCTTTGCGCCAAGCCCGATCCCTTGGCGCTGCCAGCCGCGGGATTGCCGGCCTGCCGTGGCGGAAATTCCTTCGCGACGAGGATATTGCACTTCTTGGCGACCTCAACGGAAATGGCGGATGCACTGGTCGGCAGCAGCGCGGCCATCACCGTGAGTGTGGCGACTGCAAGACTCGAAGGGCTCCACTTGTTGATCATGACCAAACTCCTAATGTCTTTCATTCCGTAAAGCCGGCTGCATTCTTCCTGATTGCAGTCAGGCCGGCAAGTTGGATCGCCGGCGCCGTCAAGGTCAAGACGTCAGCGGATGCGCACAAAGTCATCGGGTGATCGCTCCCTGCCAGGAACGCCCCGAAATTGATACATGCCGCTGCTTGTCGACACGATATCGCCGGGCAGCAGGCTGTCGTCCTCTAGTGCGCGCCTGGAAGCTTCTTTGGCGATTTCTTGCGGCGTGGGCCCATGCGAAACGAAGCCCTTGCGTTCGCGCCTCATGATGTCGGCGCGCTCGCGCGAGGCACGGACATGGGCCTGCCATTCCTGACGGCTCACCTCCGGAGGGTCGTCGGTCAGCAGAACCTGGGCTGCGCAGACTGATGAGCCCATCAACGCAAAGCCGAACGCCGAAATCAGAATGTGCTTTTGCAGCATGGATTTAGTATAGCGCCAGCAGGCGATTTCGAAAGTCTGTTGGGGGAGTGCAAAACTGTCGCGTCTGTATGCGGTCGCGTTAACCAGCGATGCCCTTGCCAACACGAGCTTAAGGTTATCAAATTGGGCAGGTTTTCCGAAGTACGCAGGATCTGACGCTGAGCATTCGATGGGCTCGGAAATAATTCGACCAGACGATCAGGATGGCATCCCAGCTCCCGGTCCCGAAGTGGACTTCGCGCTGGTCCTCTCGCGCATGATCGACTCCGTGAAGAACGATCCCGAGCATCTTCGTGCGACGGTCTACGAACTCGCACGACACAAGCTGAAGGAGCAACTCGGGTCTGAGAGCCTTAACGAGACACGGAAGCTCTCGAAGTCGCTGGAAGTTGCCATTCAGGGCGTGGAGGCATTCAGCCAGAAGGAGGCGCGTGCAGCGCCAGCCCTGCCCAAGCCGGCAGAAGCATTGGCGCCGCCGATGCCGCGGCAGGTGCTCGGGGGAGCGCCCGTGATCGAGGCAGAAATTCCGGAGCCAACTTTCGGCCGTCGCAAGAACGCTTCGTTCAGGATGATCCGCCGTCTCGCTATCGTCGGCGCCATCGTCGCCATCGTCTCAGGGGCGATATTGGCGGTGAAGCAGCAGGAATGGCTGCGAAAGGAGGCGAGCCGGCTCACGGGCTCCACTGCGCCAGCAGTGCCAAAGGAGACACCGAATACCCAGCTCGCAGCTCGATGGCCGGCCGAGCCGGCCAGTGGCGCTGCCAGGCCGCCGCCTCCCGACGTTCCCACTTCATATGGCATCTACGCGGTGAGCCAGGACAAGCTCTACGAGCTTGAGTTGTTGCCGGGGCGTGTACCCGACATGCGCGTTGCAATATCGCCGGCGATCTTGACCCCGAGCCGGACAAAGCTGCCGGACGGCCGGGTCAAGTTTGTCGTCTATCGGCGAGACTCTGCGACGAATGCGGTAGACCGTGCCGAACTCCGCATCGTAGCCAAGATCGATCGGGAGTTGGGTTTCGATCCCAACGGCAAGTCGGTGGTTTCCAAACCGGACAACACCTGGGTCATTCGCAACATTTCGATCCCGTACCGATCCGCTCCCAAGCGGGATAATCCGGACATGTATGAGATTCTGGGGGAGAATCCGGAAGCCGCCCTCTCACCGGGCCGCTACGTGCTAGTGCTGAAAGGCCAAGCCTATGATTTCACCGTGGCAGGCACCACCACCGATCCCAGGCAATGCCTCGAGCGATTTGCTGCGACGAATGGCCAGTTCTACTCCGAATGCAAGAAACCGTAGCGGAGCTATCCCTATCTCTTGCCGCGTAGCGTGCCGGCGAATTCAGGATCGATTCCCTTGACGCTTTCCTCCAGGAATTTCCTTCCGATCTCCGAAGCCCGCTGATAGTCGTCCAGCAGTTCATCTCGTCGACCAGATAGTTGCGTCAACAATGCGCGGACGTCGCCGCGAGCCAGTTCGCTGAGATCCGAGTCGCTGAGGCTGTTGTTCGACGTTACGATGCCCAGGCGAACCGGTATCAGCTCCGATTGGTTCGGACCGGTGAGATATGACATCTTGAGGGATTCCGCGATCAAGGGATCGACGGGACTCTTTCGAGCCTGGAGAACTGCAAGAACAAGCCAAAGTCGCGAATCGTGGGGACCAATGCCGAGAGCGCCTCTGATCGCGCTCTGCGCGTTTTTCTCTGCATCAGTTAGCGCGCCGGATTGGGAATGAATGGCCTCGCCGGCGAGCGCCTGAGCGTAGCCTGCCTTCAGATCCGAGCGGAACGGCACGATTGCCGAAGCAAGACTTGACGCCGAAACCTGGTCTGGGGACGGTACCTTGCTTGCCCTCGTGGCGATTGGCACCTGAGCCGGGCGCAGGAGTTCTGCGACCAGGTTTGCCATCGCAACCGGACCCACCACGATACAGATGAGAAGAGCAAGGAGCCTGAATTTCCAAGTCGCGGGCATGTGCTGGTCCGAAAGATGATCAGTAGGTAACGGTGATCTTCGTGATCCTCTGAGCGCTGATCGATCTGTTAGAGAGCCAGCATGCTACTTCCCTGTATTGTTAACAAGGTCAACTTGCCGGTGGCATAGGCCCCTGTATCGATATTGATCCGGTTCGGCCTGATATCGGGCTCCCTGACCGGCGTGTGGCCATGAACGATGAATTTTCCGAAGTTTTGCTCGCTATCCAGGAATTCGTTGCGAATCCATAACAAGTCGGATTCGCGCTGCTCTTCCAGAGGAATTCCCGGTCGAGCACCGGCGTGCGAGAAAAAGAAGTCGCCGCACGTGAAAGAGGGCTTCAGACTTCGGAGAAATTCCAGATGACTGCTCGGAAGGGCCTCGGCAAGCGCCGATATCAATTGAGCTCGCTCCGCGGCGTCGGGATTGAGCGATGGCTGGACGCCATACGACATCAATGTCTGAAAGCCGCCGAATTGGCGCCAGCTGTCAAGTTTGGCCGGGTCGCCGAGAACTTCCAGGAAGTAGGCCTCATGGTTGCCTTTGAGGCACACCGTCTCGCGGGAGCGGCTCCGCTCGATCAGAAGGTCGAGCGTGGTGCCTGAGTGAGGTCCGCGATCAATGTAGTCGCCGAGGAAGACTTCGATGGGACGCGCCACCGGGCTGCACGCGAGGTCAGCGTCAATCACGGTAAACATTTGCTTGAGCAGGTCGGCGCGCCCGTGGATGTCGCCAAAGGCATAAATCCGAATTCCGTCGGGCAGCCGGGGCTTTGTCGCAACCCTGCGTGATCGCAAGAGACCCAACATGGTTTCCAGATTCCTTCGCCCGGCTTGAAATGCATGCTGCTGTCCGGATCAGACAGGGGCCGGGCTAGATCGTTAACGGAGATCCTCGACATCACAGCAGAAAACTTGAGTCAAACTTCTATATGCAATCGAGCGAGATATCAAAATGTCTTCCCTAGGTTCCCTCCGAATGAATTAACGGGGAGCCGAGCAAATGCGGTTTTCAAAATGGGTTGTCGCAGTCACTGCTGTGGTTCTGATTGCAAGTGGGTACCGCAGCGCTGAGGCGGGGTTGATCGGAATGCCGAGCATGCTGGGCAAGATGACGAAGCGCATCTCCTTCGGCAATTTTACCCTGGCGCCGATGGCGTTCACCAAGTTTTGTATGCGTTACTCCGATCAATGCAAGCCGCATCCGATCATGTTTCGCGGCGGTCCGGTCCAGCTGACCGAAGCGCGTTGGGAAGATCTGAAGGCCGTTAACAGGTCCGTGAACGCGAGCATTGAAGTCGAAGTTAATACGGAGGGCGTGGTTGCTGAAAAGTGGCTGATCAACCCTGCAAGGGGTGACTGCAACGATTACGCTGTCAGCAAGCGCGCCGAATTGATCAAGCGCGGCTGGCCCACCCGTGCGCTGCTTCTGAGCGAAGTCGTGACGTCATCGGGCGAGGGCCACCTGATCCTGGTGGTGCGAACTTCGGTCGGCGACCTCGTGCTCGATAATCTCACCTCGCAAATCCGGCCGTGGACGCGGGCTCCCTATCGCTGGGTGCGACTGCAGTCTCCTAAGAACCCGAACTACTGGGCTTCGCTCGGCAGCCGCAGCGTTTAGGGCTGCGGTTCACGGGATATCTCTGCCGCTGACGCTTTGCGTCAGTCCCAGACCGATCATCGTGGAAGCGATTATTGCGACGCCCGAATTCGTAAGGCTTGCGTCGCAGAAGGATCCACCAAGAAGCACGATGGTGCCTGCTGCAGCGACGGCGGGATAGAAGGCATCTCGCCCTCGACGCAGTGCTCCTCGATAAAGTGTGACGGTTAGCCAAACGGCGATCGCAATCACAAGGAACGCCATCGGCATGCCCAACTCGATCGCGAGAAGGGCAATGGTGGACGGCGGTGCTGTCAGGGAACTGCCCAGGTCCTGATAAATCGGCACGGCGGCGGCGAACGTTCCTGCGCCGGTGCCGACCCAGCGCGCGTCGAACAGCAAGCGCTGCGTTATCGAAATCGCTTCCGGCGATAATGCCGATGCAAAGTTCAACAGCGGCGAGACCGCCCCTGTCGCGTCAAAGCGCCACAGCGTGACCAGTGCGGCCGCGATAATCATCGTGGCCACAAGCATGCCGACGGCCCAATTGGCCAGACGCGCACGGCGGATAATCTGCAGCGACCCAAATGCAACGATGCCAAAAATGGCGACCAGCGCCGAATTTGGTGTCGCGGCGACGCCGAGGCCCCCGATGTTGACCAGCAAAGCGACCACGCTTGCAATCAGCGTCGTCTGAATACTTGACGCCGGTGCCTCGGGATCCGCGAATTCGGACCGGTTTCGCTCAAGCACCCGCACGATGTTGGCGAGCGATAGCAGGATTCCCAAGGTACTGAGGCCGACAAGCACGCCGTTGGTGTCGCTGACTGTTGCGATGAACCCCGTTTTGGCGAGCAGTAATCCCGCGGTCGCGATTGCGGTGATGGCGGTGAGGGCTGAAAGGATGAGTTCTGCGCGACGACGATCTCTGGCCACGAAGATCGCGACCACGAGCAGCGCGATGCAAGCAAGGTACAGCGTCAGCGCGAGGATGGTTCTGCCCGGATCGATACTGATATGACCCCAGGACTGTCGGCCGAGCGCTTCGTTGGCATAGGCCCAGATCGAGTGCGCACCGACGGGAGTCGGTAAGATCTGGATCATCATCCAGATCGCCGGAATGGCAGCGGCAGCCTTCAGGGTGTGGGTGGATCGGGCAGCAAGATTCACATCATGGGCCCGGGCGGATAGACCTGCAAAGGCAAGGGCGAGCGCCGCCATGACTTCGATGAACGATCGGGCGGCCGGCCCGTCGTGGATGGCCAGCCCGGACGCCAATACGATGCAAGCAAGGAGCAGGCTGAAGGCTATCGACAAGCAGTGGCTCGATTATTCAAACAATAGCCTTAACGTTGCATGACTGAATGCTTCTTGCAACGAGATCGGCGGCTTGTGCACGAGCAGATTCGATTTGCCGGTGGGGCGAATGCGCTCACAGAAGAGCAACAGCTCGCTGTCACCGATGCAGGCGCTCACCATCAATGACGGTGAAAGTCGAATGCAGGGGGCGCTCGGTCGGGGCTCGGGCCATGGTCAAACAAAGGCGTGTCAGCAGGCCGCCGACGTATCCGAGTTGCAGGCAAACCGCCAGCACGGAAGCTGCGGTGATCGCCGACGCCGCGCTCGAGCCGTTGATTGCGGCTACTGCGACGACGAGTGCCAGCCCAAATGCCGAAACCGGAAGCAGCGCCAGGACCCTGAGCCGGGTGCCCAGTACGGCGCCGATCAACGAGCTGCAAATGGCGATCATGACCATGCGGAAACCCTCCGCAAAATCATCGGACTCGTCGGCCTAAGATTTCGTTAAGACGTCGTGATCGCCGGGCGCGAGATCGTCGCAACAAAGATCATCCGGAAGGGCAACTGGCGCCGAGCTTGGCCAGTGCGGGAGCCAGACCTTCCAGCGGAATGACGCCACGGATATCGGTTTCGGGATCCTCGATCCTGACTGCCAATTCGTTCAGCCCTTGCCAGGGACCGGTAGTAAACGCGGTTGCTTCAATTGGAAGAATGAGTGCGGTGCCAGCTTGCGAGACCTCCGCACGAAGCACGGACCGCTGGGCACCGGACCCGATGGTGACCTCTCTCTTGCTGAGCGGGGGAAGCGGCCGCACCAGCGCCAGCAGCACGCCGAATCCCTGCTTCTGCTGGCACCGGATCATCAAGCCGGCGAGATCCGGATCGGACTGGGCCGTATCGGCCGTCCTCATGATTGCAACGGCATCCTGGCCTCCGCGAGGGTCGGGTGTTCTGATCAGTCGCCAGTGGTCCATTGTCGCATCTTCGGCGTTCGATGCCTTCGGGGAGGGTCTCGCAAGCATTTGCTTGAAGCAATCGAGGCGCGCCTGATCGTCAGCCAGAATTCGGCAATTTTCGAAACCGCCCGGCGCGCCCTGATTCTGCCCAAATGCGACAGTCGCCACACTGACGGCGATCAAAAACGGCGCTGCGATGTTCCGGTTCATGCGGACTGTCCATACCCTGGATGGGTCTTCTGATGAGTCTCCCGGATCAGTTGCCGTATAGCCACTTAATCCTTTGAAAACAAATACGTTTCTGGAGCGGGTTTGTTAACCTACTATCTGTTGCATTTTTGGCGCAGTGCGAGAGGGAACTGCATCAGGGTGGCTCGTTGTGCTTGTTCGGGCGGTTCCGTTCCCATAACCATTTTCGCCATGGATGGGGCAGTGAATATGTTTTTTCAACGAATTGCCAAGTTTGCTCTTGTTCCTTTGATTGTTCTCACTTTCGGTGGGTGCGCGCTGATGCCGGCTTCCGGTCCGGCCAGCTATGACGTCGATGCGGAAAAGTCTCCCACTATTCCGTATGCCCTCGTCAAACTGACGCCGGAGACTGTTTCCATCATCAGCCGGTACGAGCCGCGGGGGCTTGCGGGCGCATTTCCGGACAAATATGTGCCGCCGTCGAAAATCAAGTTCGGCATCGGCGACGTTGTCAGCGTGACGATCTTCGAAGCGGCCGCAGGCGGCTTGTTCATTCCCTCCGAAGCCGGCGTCCGCCCGGGTAACTTCGTCACGATTCCGGATCAGACGGTCGACAATGACGGCAACATCAGCGTTCCCTATGCTGGCCTCGTCAGGGCTGCGGGTCGCTTCAATGGCGAGATCCAGCAAGATATCGTCAATCGCATCAAGAATCGCGCTATTGAGCCGCAGGTCGTGGTTTCGCTTTCGCAACAGCGAACCTCGCTGGTCAGCGTATTCGGCGAGGTCAATACGCCCGCTCGGTTCCCCGCAGCAGCCTTTGGTGCGCAGGATCGCATTACAGATGCGATCACGCGCGCAGGGGGCATTAAGGGGCAGGGCTACGAGACCTGGGTCATGCTGCAGCGCGGGCCTCGTCGCGCCACGGTGCCTTTTGCCAACCTTGTCTACGAGCCTTCCAACAACATTTACGTGCAGCCCGGCGACCGCGTCTATGTTTACCGGGAACAGCAGAAATTCCTGGCGTTCGGCGCAACCGGTCTGCAGGGGCAGTTCAACTTTGACGCATGGCGAATCAATCTAGCTGAAGCGGTGGGCAAAGCCGGCGGTTTGGTGGACATTCAGGCGGATCCGGGGTCGGTATATCTCTATCGTCAGGAACCGCGCGAGTTGGCTGAACTGTTGGGCGTCGATGTCAGCAAGTTCCCCGGTGAAATCGTGCCGGTTATCTTCAGTACGAGCTTCAAGGATCCGGGCGGCTATTTCCTTGCGACAAATTTCCAGATGAGAAACCAGGACGTTCTGTTCGTCGCGAACTCCGTCGCGGTCGACGTCACCAAGTTCCTCATCTACCTCAATGCAATCCAGGGCACTGTGAACAACGGTCTCATCGTCGGCAACAACGGGATAGCGCTGTACAATTCGATCAGAGCCCTGAGCCAATAATGATGATGTAGCTATCGCGAGCTAGGGCTGGGTCTCAACAATCCCAGCCTGGGTGTTTCTGGGGGGCGACCGCAGCATAGAGACGCCGAGACGTTGGCCTCATTGCAAGTCACAGAAACCTCGCAAGCGAGCGGCAAGCGTAGCCTTTTCGGCGGAATTGCCGCGGTGATCCTTTACGTAGCGTTGACGGGTCCCCCGCTGTTGTTTGGGTCGAGGGAGCCCAGCACGATCGCGGCATGGTGCGCGATCTTGGGCATGGGCTTGATTCTCGCCTCCACAAGACCTCTGCAACGCGGACATCTGCTCCTTCTTGGGGGAATCGCCATCATCGTTCTGGGCTTCGGTCTCGTGCTGCATGAGCAGCTTTCGAATCGTCCCTGGATTGCATCGTTCAATCCAATCTGGGCCAGGGCATCCAACGCCTTGGGAGAGCAACTTGTCCCCTCGGTTTCGATCGTCAAGGGACAGCCGTTCTTCGCTCTAGGGCATCCACTGGCAAACATCCTGGCGCTAATTCTCGGCCTGATCGTGGGAGTCGATTCCGAGCGAGCTCGCAAAGGTGTTCGCGTATTCGCGTGGGCGGCTGTGGGATATGCCGCCTACGGTTTTCTCGCCCTGGCGATAGACCCGGGGCATATTCTGTGGCGCGAGAAGACCGCCTACATCGGCAATCTCACGGCAACCTTCATCAACCGGAATACGGCTGCAACCTATTTTGGTTCAGGTGCGGTGGTTTGGCTTGTGCTGCTGATGGGGTCGATCCGGCGAAGTCTGCCGAGGGGGGCGATTGTATGGAAGCAGGTGCCGAGGCGTCTGTTGCGCTCTACTCCCAGGGACGTCCTTGTTCGCTTTGTGATGCTGTTCGTATGTCTCTCGGCCTTGTTCATGACCGGCTCACGGGGCGGGGTCCTTATCTCACTTGGCGTCCTGATGATGACTTTCTTGATCTATTTTGGACGCGATATTCCGCGCGGTGCGGGATTCATCGCCGCTCTCGCTGGCTGCCTTGTCGTTAGCTTGCTGATGTTGCAAATCTTGGGCGGCAATGTCGGGTACCGCATCGATGTGCACGGCCTTAGTGATGCCGGGCGGTTATCCGTTTATCGTTCGACCCTAAACATCATTGCTGACAATCCCTGGTTCGGCACTGGATTGGGTACTTTTCCGCTGGCCTTTCCGCCCTATCGCAGCAGCGACATATCGATGTCCGGCGTATGGGATATTGGTCACAGCACTCCACTCGAACTGGCTTCCGAAATGGGCATTCCTCTCTCATTGATCGTCGCTGCGGGTTGGTTGATCGCGCTAATGGTTCTAGGGACAGGTTTACGCAGACAACGTTCCATGACTGTGCCGCTCGCGGCCCTTGCAGTGTCACTTATCGCGTTGGTGCACTCATCCTTTGACTTTTCGTTGCAGATCGCCGGCTATTCGATATGTGTGTTTGCGCTGCTTGGGCTCGGACTTTCGCAAGCTGTTCGTTCCAGGCGCAGGGGCCACAAAGTTCGACCCATCGACCTCCCCGGCCGAACAGGCAAATTCGTAGAAAAGCCGGCAGGTTAGCGTTAATTTCGATTTAAAGACCAGATCCTGCGGCAGCCAGTCGTAATTTGTAAATTTAAATAGCGAGATCAACGGGTTAAATGGTGCTGAAGTGCCGCATTATGTAGCTTTTGAATTTGATCTGCTTCAGATATATTCGTCTGGGTTTTTCTGAAGCTAATGGTGACCGTGGCGTTACTTCGATGACGGATCGGTCAGCCGGTGGGAGTTTGCAATTATGATCCGCTTTGTTTTGAGATTTTTCGCGGGCGCGGTCCTTCTTCTGTCAGCCCAGGTCGCAATTGCCCAGCAGCAGGCGGCGTCCACTCCCGGGCAGGTAATGAGCCAATACCCTAATGGTGGGCCGGACCTGGTCACCCAGGTTCAGAATCTCATGAATGCGGACAGAGGGAACCTCGCCGCTATCCTCGCTTTCGCCCAGACTGCAACTGAAGATCAGCGCAAGGCAATTGGCCAAGGGCTGGCGGCTGTTGCCAAGTCCTACGCGGCGAGTGATCCTGGTTACGTTACCCAGATCGCGCAAGCCGTCGCCAATGCGGGGCTGCCAGAACTAGAGAAGGCCTATGCGGAGGCTGCGAGCGATACCGGTACCGCTGCGACTGGCGGCGGCGGCGGTGGCGGTGCTGGCCCGACGACGGCTGGTCCTCCGAGCGGTGGATCAAATAATGGCGCCAACCCCGTCGGAACTACGTTTGCGGTGACGCAGTCGTCCTCACTGACGAGCAGCGGTGGCGGGGGGAGCTTTGGCTGCATCAATTGCCAAAATAGCCCGTTCTAGAGCGACCGGCCCAAAACCTGGACCTCTGGCTCCAGTGAGATTGTTTCGAGCGGCTTCATTGCGGTCGCGCTGAGTCGACGCTGCTCCAAATCTTAGGCGGCAACCTCACGGGTGCATCCGTGAGGTTCGCTTTGGCCCATCGAAAAGGCGATACATGAACGCGCCTCTGAATATTGATTCGCCAAGCGTCGGCAAGTTTGATCGCGAGCCACCGGAAGAGTCGATTACGCTTTCTGAACTGGTTGAGCAGTTCACTGGAATTGTCAGGCGCCAGTTTCCGATCTTTGCATTCGTAGTTGCCTGTGTCACCGCGCTGGGTTTGGTTTATCTTGTCACCACTCCGCCGAGCTTCACTGCACACGCAATACTGCTGATCGACTCGAGCAAGCTGAGGGTTCTGCAGCAGCAAGAAGCCCCTTTAGGCGACGTTGCCATCGATACAGCGCAGGTCGAAACACAAGTCGAAATTCTAAAATCCGAGAATATCGGTCTTGCCGTCGTCAAGGATTTGAAGCTCTCCGATGATCCTGAATTCGTGGGATCCGGCGGGGGACTTCTGGCCGCAATAATGGGTTTCTTTGCGCCGACTCCCGTCGAATCCGACACTTTGTCGAGTCGCCGCGCGATGAGATCGTTCCTTTCGAAACGAACGATTTCTCGAGTCGGTCGAACCTATGTTCTGGACATAGGGTTCACCTCTTTGCAACCTTCGCGTTCCGCAGCGATCGCGAATGCTATCGCAGACGCCTACATAGTCGATCAACTTCAGGCAAAATACCAAGCCACAAAGCGGGCCAGTATATGGTTGCAGGATCGTATCAAGGAGCTGCGCCAGCAGGCGTCGGATGCGGATCGTGCTGTCCTGGAATACAAGGAAAAGAACAAGATCGTGGCTGTAAGCGGCAGTTCGCCCGGAAGCGGCCCCCGACTGCTGGGCGAACAGCAACTTGAGGACCTGAACACGCAGCTCGGCACGGCACGGGCTGCTTCAGAGGAGGCGAAGGCGCGCCTCGATCGGATCACTGACGTTTTTCGACGTGACGTCACAGACGCAACGGTTGCGGATTCGCTTCGAAACGATGTCATCAACCGGTTGCGAAGCAACTATCTCGATTTGGCTGCGAAGGAGTCTATCTGGTCCGCGCGATACGGCTCCTCCCATTTGGCTGCAGTCAACTTGCGTACTCAGATGTCCGAGCTGCGCCGGGCCATTCGGGACGAGTTGGGACGTATCGCGGAGAGCTACAAAAGCGACTATGAGATTGCAAAGACGCGGGTCGAGGGGCTTGAACGAGAACTGCAAAAGCTCGTGAATAGCTCGCAAGTCACCAATCGGGATCGGCTTGGTCTCACCGATCTGGAAGGCACCGCGAAGGTCTATAGGACGATCTACGACAACTTCCTGCAGCGCTACATGGAGATCATCCAGCAGCAGTCGTTCCCCATCACCGAAGCCCGTCTCATCAGCTCCGCAACGCCGCCAGAAAGCAAGAGCAGCCCTCAGACGCTGGTGGTCCTCGGTATTGCAGTTAGCATCGGACTGGCTCTGAGCTTCGCTATTGCTCTCCTTCGGGAAGCGGTTGATCGCGTGTTCCGGACTACACGCCAGGTAGAACTCAATCTGCACACTCGCTGTCTTTCGGTGCTGCCACTGCTGCGCGCCGAGAAGCCGGCGAAGGTGAAGGCCTCGATTACGAACCAGCCCGTTAATGAAAAGCCTTTGGGTTCTGAGCGCAAGGCAGGAAGTGGATCAGCTGCCGGGTCCGGCCACAGTGGCAAGCCCGAGCCTCGATTCGCGGATGCCATTTTGACCGAGATATCTCAGCGAACGTGGTCGGAGCCGGGACGAGTACCGTGGCAGAAGAACGGTATGTTCGACCGGCCGAGCATGCCAAGTCGGCCCTTCATGCGGCGGGTCGTCGAAGATCCTCTTTCGCCCTTTGCGGAAGGCTTCCGCTCTGTCAAGGTCGCGATAGATGTCAGCGCCTCCCGGGTGGTCGGGATCACCTCGACCGTTCCGGGAGAGGGGAAATCGACGGTGTCATCGAATCTTGCCGAGTTGATGTCGCACGCCGGGAAACGGGTCATTTTGCTGGATGGCGATTTGAGAAACCCCTCGCTGACGAGAGCGTTGGCGCCCAGTTCCAAGGTAGGACTCATCGAGGTTCTCAACGGCCAGATCGCGCTGGACAAGGCCTGCCATTTCAACGAAACGACCGGCCTGACCTTTCTTCCGATGGCGATGAACTCGCGCCTGATGCATACCGATGAGATACTGGCGTCGGAATCATTCAAGCTGCTCATCGAGGGGCTTCGCAAGGACTACGACTACGTCATTGTCGACTTCTCTCCAATTGCTCCTATTGTCGACGTTCGCGCCACCACCCAGCTGATCGATTCGTATCTCTATGTGATAGAATGGGGAAAGACGCCCATCGCGCTCGTGCAGCATCAGCTTTCCAGATTCCCCGAGCTTTACAATCGCTTGCTTGGCGTCGTGCTGAACAAGGCGGATGTGCGAGTATTAGAGCGCTACGAGACATATCACTACGGCACCAAATACTATTCCGGCGCGTACTATTCGACGAACGAGTAGCGCGGCCATGCCGATGGTCCTATTGCGATCCCTGATTGCGTTGTTTGGAATCTGCGCTATCGCTTGGGCCATCACAGCGCTCCGGATCTACACCAGGGACGCTCCATTCGCCGAGACCGCAAAGGCCGCCTTGTCAGGCGAGAAGTTTGGCGACCGGCGGCTCGCGCTGATCAAAAGTCAACTGGATGCCAGGCAAGCCGATCTGGTCGAGGCGTCGGCTCGGGATGGCGCCGCCATACTGCGAATGATCCTTGTCGAAGGCCAGTTGCGGGACGGAAAGGGCGAGATTTCCTACGCGGATTACGATCAACTCCGAGCGAGTATACGCGAGGCGATTGCTCGTTCGCCGACAAACTCCTTCATGTGGCTTGCGGCGTTTTGGCAGCAGCGCTTACGCGGGGAAGCCACGGAAAAAGACTGGGATTTGTTACGTATGTCCTATTGGGCAGCTCCAAGGGAGGCCTGGATAGCAGTCAAGCGAAATCCGTTGACGCTCGCACTGCCCGAGGCGACAGGCGATCAATTCCTGGGATTGGCGCTGTCAGAGTTTACAGGGTTGGTCCGCTCAGGGTTGTACTGGGAGGCTGCCGGCATTTTTGAAGCCGTACCCACGGCCCGCAAGCTATTGCTCAATCGAATGATGACAGTCGACGTGGGTGATCGTCGCGCGTTTGCCAGAGCCTTGAAATCAAAGGATATCGAGGATGTAGTAATTCCGGGTGTGGATTGAAGCTATGGACGGCTGCCGGAGCCTTCTGCCACGTGCACGGATGTGGTCGTCAATTATCGTTCGCTGAGTATTCGTGATATGACTATTCATCGCTGCCCAGTGCTTGCGACGATTGTCGTTGTAGTCACCGTTGCTCTTGCTCTTGCTGTTACCATCTGATGCGCTGCGCATGCTCAAGTTTCAGGATCTAAACAAATTCAGAGTCCCCCCGGGGTTTCGAGAACGAAGCGGCCCGGTCGTGCTCCTTTGGCAGATCGTTCAGGCAACACTTTTCGGGCTCTCCCCACAACCGTTCTTCGCGTGGCGACGATGGTTGTTGCGGCTGTTTGGTGCCAAGATCGGAAGGAAGGTCCTGTTTCGACCGACTGCGCGCGTGACCTATCCATGGAAAATCGAAGTGGGCGACTTTTCGTGGATCGGCGACCACGTCGAGCTGTACAGCCTCGACCGAATCTCGATCGGCCGCAACTCGGTCATTTCGCAGCGGTCGTATCTTTGTACCGGTTCTCACGACATTGACGACGTCAAATTCAGCTATATCACCGCTCCCATCTCGATCGGCGACCAGGTCTGGATCGCGGCAGACGTGTTCGTCGCGCCCGGGGTAACGGTGAACAGCGGGGCGGTCGTGGGAGCCCGCAGCACGGTGTTCAGCGACATCCCGGGGGAAGCAGTAGCCTTCGGAGAGCCCGCGCGCGTCGTGAGAAGTCGTCGCGACGAGTAACGCGGTGCTGTGAGAAATGCCATCACGACGGACGACGATCGTGAGCTTTTTCTTCGTCTCACGCACGGGTCGTAACAATCATGACGCACTATGGTCGGGGACGCTTTCGCTCGTGCGTTATGCAAGGATGATAGCCATATGAAAAGAAAAATAACGACCTTCGTTGCGATCGTCGCGGCCGCTGTTCTTGCAGGCGAGATTTCCGTAAGGGCGTTTGGGTTCGTTGATTTTCCCGTGTACGACGTCGGCGGCGAGATCGGTTATTTGCCCAAGGGCAACCAGGCAGGCGCTTTCCTGAACAGGAACGATTGGTACTTCAACAACAAGAGCATGCCCATTGCCGCGGATTGGAGTCCAGCGCTGCGGCCCAGCATACTGTTGATCGGCAATTCGGTTGTGATGGGCGGCAATCCCTACCGCCAGCAGGAAAAACTGGCGCCCCGGATACAGAAATTGTTGGGCGCCAGTCCGGTGGTGTGGCCTATTGCTGCGGGCGGATGGACTCAGGTCAATCAGATTGCATATCTGGACAAGCATCCAGAGGTTGTCGCCAGCCCAAACTATACGGCATGGGAGTACATGCATGGAGGGTTGGGCGGTGCCACCCCCTGGCCGGGTCAGTATGTGTTTCCATCGCACAAGCCGATCCTCGCGACCTGGTATGTATTCCGGCGCTACATTCTGCCTGCGATCGTCCCGATCAACGATAGCGAGCTGCCTGCGATTGGCGTGCCCCAGAGTGCGAACGTTCAGCGCTTCGACGATGCAGTTGGCGCGTTTGTCGCACGGGACAGCCGCCCCGGAAGGGGAATAATCTGGCTGTATCCCACAGCGGCTCAATTGCGCAGCTCCGGAACCCCGGGCGGCTGGCTGCCCGAGCGCGGGCAGATCGAATCGATCGCGAACAAGCACGGACTGAGGCTTGTCGATATTGCTGCCAAACCCGAGTGGAACAGCTCTCTTTACCTTCCCGACGGTGTTCACCCTACCGTTGAAGGGATAGGTGTACTGGCGTCAATTCTCGTTGAGGAATTCCGAAAGGACGGGATAAAATAAACCCGGTTTCGCTGAGGGCAGGCGGTGCGCGAGATAGGATTGATCGTTAAGGCGCTCTCCATGGTTGAACAGGGCGTGCTGTTCAGGATCTGCGGTCTTGCCCGTTTGCATCCAGAGGTTGCTTTCGTATTTTCCCTGTTCATGCACCCGCCCGGCAACAGCGCGAGGGGCAGCCGGATTTCGATCTGGCTTTTCCTCCTTGCCGCGTGGACTCTGGTGCTGACCGAAGGTCTGCGCGCGGCGGGAACTGAGACGGCACCGGCGGCGTCGGCCGAAGGTGCGTGCCTGCCCTTCGACATGCCGAGCGCTGACGTCTTCTTCGCCTCTCGACGGAAAGTCTTCGCCCACTATTTCAGTCCGCTGCCGCTGTCGTTCGACAACAAGGAAGCGAATGTGGACTACTATGCGACCCAGTACCTGAATCCCGCCGGGGAAAACGGCAAGTGGCTTGCACATGGCGGCTATTTGCGTACCCGGCCTTTGCCCGTGCCTGTCGTGCGAGGAGGAAACTTCCTCGTGGAGAACCTCAAGAGAGAGGTCAGATTGGCACTTTCCCGGGGCATCACGGGATTTGCGTTCGACATCCTCGGTCTCGGTGATCTTCGTCCAGGTTCGGCCTTGCTGAATCTGATCAAGGCTGCAGCCGAGGTCGACAGCCGATTTCAGATCATGCTGATGCCTGACATGTCGGCGTTCGGGCCGGATACCGAACCCGTGTCAAAAATCGTCAGGTCGCTTTATGATGAGCCGCGCCTTTCCCGGCTTGCAGATGGACGTCTGGTGGTCGCGCCGTTCTGGTCCGAAGGCATCGATGCGGAGGGCTGGAAGTCGCTGCTGGATGGGCTCTCGCGGGACGGCCTCAACATCGCGCTGATACTGACCTTCCTGAATCAGAAATACATCCCGCAATATCTCACGGTGGGAGACGGCTACGGCACATTTGGCACGCCGCTTCCCACCAAGCGCGGCGACATCGAAATCGGCGCGGCGGCCTCCAACCGTCAGGGCAAGCTGTTCATGGCCGGTATCAGCGGACAGGGTTATCGTCCCAAGAACTATCGCTACTGGGAATCCCAGGGCAGCCTAGCTTATCGTTCTTCCTGGCTTGGTGCCATCCACAGCCGGACGGAATGGATCCAGCTGACGACATGGAATGACTTCGGCGAGACCACACAGGTGGCGCCTTTTACGGATGCGGACGGGTCGGCGGGGACAGGCTATTTTAACCTTACCGGCTATTATGCAACCTGGTTTGCGACGGGCGCGCCACCACCGCTTACCCACGACGTGCTGTATTACTTCCATCGGAGGCAATCGGTTGACGCCATTGCCAGGAAGGCAGGATCGCAAGCGAAGAACGCCGTGTTCTTCCAGCCCGGCAAGGATATGATCGAGGTGCTCGGCTTTCTGACTGCGCCCGGCTCACTGGTCGTGTCGATCGACGGACGAAGCTACAGAAAGGCGGTCGACAGCGGCGTACAGTCCTTTTCCGTTCCGCTGCAAAACGGCAAGCCGCGCTTTTCTCTTGTGCGAGACGGCCGGACCGTAATCGAATTCGAGGGGAATACGCCGATATCTACTGGCGCTGAAACTGTGAACGGCTATGCCGATCTGACGTACTGGACCGGAAGCGCGTCGGCCGCGGGAACGTGCTTTTCCATAGGCATACCATGACAACCATCGATCATAGACGGATGTATGGCTTCGGCCGCCGAAGAAGAACGGTGAAGGCGGACTGGTTCGCCGTCGGATTCGGGCTTTTTGTCACCGCCATGCTCGTCAATGCCGTGGTGGATTCCTGGCGCGGGTTTACCTACTATCCGCTCGAACTCCTTCTTTGTATTTTCGTAGGCGGGCTTTCCATTGCCGGCCTCTTGATGTCGATCGCGCGTCAGGCCTCGGTCAATTTTGTTTCCTTCGCTTTTTGTCTGTTGTTCTTCGCGATCACCCCTATCGTTCAACTGGGAGCGGATGCGGATCCAATCTTTCTGGTTGATCGGTGGGCGCTGTGGTCCGCGGTTAGTTCGCTGCTTTTTGTCGTGGTTGGGCTTTACGTAACGCATCGGATGCGCGCTCCCGATCCACAGGAGGCTCAGCCGTCGAGGCTGCGGCCAAAGCCGACGAGTCTCAACTATCTTCTGGTATTCATGCTGTCCGCAGGTGTCGCGCTGGTGACGATTGCGATCTTTCGTGGCGATCTGTTCACCAATCGTGACGAATTTGGCAGTACGTTTGCTTCAATGTTTCCCGACTCTTCGCTGCAGATGGTCGGGAGGATATTGATGTTCTTTGGTCCATTCTTTGGCGCCATCGTCGGTCTGCGCGCAGCAATTGCGAACGGAGAGCGATTTTGGACGGCCATGTTTTTGTTCGCCCTCCTGTTGAGCGGCGTAGTCAACAACCCCATCATCAATCCGAGATATCAACTAGCGGGCCTGGTGTTCTTCGCCATTGACTATCTGTCAAATGGAAAGAGAACCAAGTTGCTTGCAATCGTCCTCGTCGTCGGTGTTACGCTCGCTCCGCTCTTTCAGGTGTTTCGATATGCTTTCACCGATGCCCAGGATGCAGCTCCGTTCGGTGCGACCACGAATGCCATCAATCAGCCGTTCCTCTCGATGGATTACGATGCGTATCAGTTGTTGTGCTATACTATGCTTACCGTCGACCGGGACGGGATTGCTTGGGGCTCCAATCTTCTCGGTTCGGTGCTGTTTTTCGTGCCCCGGTCGCTCTGGCCGAGCAAGCCGGAACAGACTTCGTGGATCATCTATGACACCATCAGCCATTCCAGGAATCCGGGAACGATCAATCTGTCGACGCCATTGACGGCGGAAGGATATTTTGCATTCGGGTGGGCGGGTGTTATCGGGATCACCATCTTCTATTGGTGGATTATCTCCAGGATAACGATAAAGGGACGAAGGGATCCGGAATCCTGGGCGTTCCTGTGGCGCTGCTGTCTGGCCAGTCTTGCATTGATACTCCTGCGTGGAACGTTGATTGTGGCTGCAGGTGCCGTCGTTGGTTCGTTCGTGTCTTCGGCAATGTCGGTTTACTTGGTCAGGTTCGGCAGATGGCGCCGCTCCCGGCAGTACTGGGGATTTGACCCGTCAACCTTCGCGGTGAAGTTACGGACAGGCAGCAAGCTTTAGCGGACGACGCAGAGCGCAGGCCCTGCAATGATTGCCCCAAGATTCCAAACCTGCTTAACCCAAACTCAGTCCTTCAACCGATGGCAATGCAGAAGACGGTAGCGTTTGTTTGGGAGAATTTCGGCCCGTTGCACGTGGACAGATGCGAAGCGGTAGCGCGTCGAGGCTACGATGTAGTCGGGATCGAATTTGCCAGTCGCAGCAATACCTATGACTGGGTTCCAACAACGACGAGCTTTGAGAAGATCACGCTGTTCGAGAACAGGTCCCTCACAGGCATCGGCGAGCTCACGCTTTTTCGGAATCTTCTGCCAGCCAGCGTTAGGGCGCGAGCCCGTCACATATTTCTTTGCCACTACATCAACCCATCGGTCTTCTTCTCTGCAGTTGCGCTGCGTGCATTGGGTCGTCGCGTCTATACGATGATCGATTCCAAGTTCGACGATATGCCGCGCAATATCTGGCTTGAGATGCTCAAGTATCAACTGCTTCTCCCGTACCAGGGATGCCTGGTTGCAGGAACTCGCTCGCGAGACTACGTCCGCTTCCTCGGCATGCGGCCGGAGCGCCTTGTTCCGGGATATGACACCGTTGCCGTGTCGCGGATGCGTGAGGGGCTGGAAAGCGTCGGATCGCCTTCCTTTGGCAGCCGGCATTTCACGATCATTGCACGATTGATCGAGACCAAGAATCTGAAGATGGCACTCGATGCCTACGGCAGGTACGTGTCGGAGACTGCCAATCCGCATCGGTTGGTGGTCTGCGGATCCGGGCATCTGGAAGCGGAGTTGAAGGCGCAGGTCGGATCGTTGTCGCTTCAGTCGCTGGTGACGTTCACCGGCTTCGTGCAGACTGCGGAGGTCAGCAAGGTATTGGCATCGACCCTGGCGCTGATACTTTCGAGCGTCGGCGAGACGTTCGGTCAGGTCGTGCTGGAGGCAGTGGCGGCCGGAGTCCCCGTTCTCGTATCTGAGCCTTGCGGTGCACGGGACGAACTGGTGCGTACGGGAGTGAACGGTTTCGTGTTCGAGCCGGACAATCCGGAGGGGCTGGCACTGTTCATGGCGATGCTATCGAACGACCAGAAACTGTGGGCGAGGATGGTCGATGCCGCCGCTCGTTTTGTGCCGCTCACCGACGTCGAACGGTTTGCCGACGGGGTCGAGCGCCTGATCCAGGATGCATAAGCAAACGGGTTTCGGGCCCGGCGGCCATTCAGCTTCAGAGTTCGGTGACTTTCTCCGGTGCCCAGCGGCCGAGAATAATATCTCTTACGCCGATCAGATTTCCTCGCAGCCGGCCCCAGCGATCGACCGTCGAACTTCGAAAGATCGTACCAAGCGCATTTCGCGAGAGCGCTCGGACAATATAGCTGAAGGTGTTGACGGCAGACATCGTACCCTTGGTCATCAGGTACCACGGGTTCACGACTTGCGAGTAGCCGAATCTGCGGCCGGACGTGCGGCCTCGGTTGCTGCCCAGGTGCACGCCCCAGACCAGATCAGTCAGGATCATCCTCGAGCCGGCTGCTGCTCTAAACCCGAAATCCATGTCCTCCAGCCACCCGTAAAGTGCGAGGCGTTCGTCAAACTCGATGCTGTCGATGGCACTGGCGCGAAACGCCATGTTGCAGCCATAGGGCGAGCAGTGGCTGATCCGGTGATTGGCGATGGTAGGTGTATCGACGGAAGAATCCAACTCGTCCACCGTTGCTTTGCCGGTCGACCATTCGATCTCTCCGATCTTCACCCCGTCGGCCAGGACCCGGCCCGTGACAGTACCGACGTCGGGAGTCGTTTCGAACAATTGGCGCGCGCGCTCGAGCCAGAAACGGGATGGAATGAAATCATCGTCGAAAAAGACGATGACATCCGCTTGTCCTCGAATCCGAGACAGCGCCCGATTCCTTTGCGCCGTCAGCCCGGGAGGACCAAACAGCTTCTGGATACTGTCGTCGCGGAGAATTTGTTCTTCGACATCGCCCGGGTCGCAGGCGGAGATTATGATAATGTCCGGGGACGTAGTTTGCTGTTTGAGCGCGCCGACAAGATTCGACACGACCTTCGGTCTGTTTCTCGTCGCGACGATGACTGCTGTGGAAGCCTTCATTGGAGTGGAATATCTTACTACCTTCGCCGAAAATGTAGCTGGCGTGCAAATATCGCTTGTCTACAACGATTCTTGCAAAGCGTGGCTTCATCGGCAAGCAGGGAACCTTAATACCAAGGAATACTATAGGATGTCTCTGACAAGACTGGCATATTCTGGGGCGAGGTGGACCGCCATATCTTCGGGCATGGTTACCGCGATTCAGTTTCTGCAGACGCTGGTTCTGGCCAAGATACTTTCTCCCGAGGACTTCGGCCTGATGGCCATTGTCCTGCTGACCCTCACTTTCGTGCAGATTTATGCCGACATGGGTATCAGCTCCGCCTTGGTGCACAGGCAAGATGCCACGCGAGAGCAACTGTCCTCGCTTTTCTGGCTGAATTTCCTGACGGGTTTCCTGGTCTTCCTGGTTGCCGTCGCATTGTCCCCGGTTGTGGCCTGGGTTTTTGGCGACCCGCGACTTGGCAGCCTGACCTTGTGCGCGGCCTTGATTCTGTTGATTTGGCCCATCGGCGGGCAATTCGGCCTCTTGCTGCAGAAAGAGCTGGCGTTCAGAACGCTGGCTCTTTGTGAAATCGCATCTATGTCGCTAGCCGCCATCGTAACCATTGCCACCGCCATCGATGGTTACGGTCCTTATTCACTTGTGCTGGGAAAGCTTACGGGGGCAGGGTTGACCGCAGCGGTGTACAGCGTGATCGGCTGGCGAAGATGGCGGCCGGCCTTGTACTTCTCCCTGCGTGACATCCGGGGTTATCTGAGTTTCGGCTTCTATCAGTTGGGGCAGGCCACGTTGGTCTTCGCGGCCAACCAGATTGATCAGCTGTATGTGGGCGCCGTGCTGGGCACGCAGGCACTTGGATATTACACTTTTGCCTGGAACCTGGTGCTGCAGCCGATGATGAAGCTGAACTTCGTTCTGACGCGGGTCGCGTTTCCCATGTTCGCCCGGATACAGCTCGACAACAAGCGTCTGCAGCGCGGTTATCTGATGCTGCTGTGGCTGCTGGCTTCGATCAATGCGCCCATTCTGATTGGATGTGCCGCGACGGCCTCCTTGTTGGTTCCGACCATTTTTGGTTCGCAATGGATGCCTGCGGTCGGCATCGTCCAGACACTGGCTCTTGTCAGTCTGCTCATCTCGATGACGCAACCGGCCGATGCGGTCATGCTCGCGACAGGGCGAACGGATCTGGCGTTCAAATGGCGGCTCTCGCTGTTCTTTCCGGAACTCGCCGGCATCTGCATCGGAGGATTTGTTGCCGGTGTGCAAGGCGTCGCACTGGCCAAGCTCTTCCTCAATCTTGTCTACTGGATTGCGCAGTACTTCTTCGTGCTTCGGACCCTCATCGGGTCTTGTCTTAAGGAATACGTCAATACCGTCGGATGGCCCGTTGCCATGGCCGGGGTCATGGGTTTGGTTGTTCTCTGGCGATGGCCGGCGGCAATGATGACGGACGTATCGGCTCTCGTGCTCGCCGGCGAGATTGCGTTCGGAGCTGTCGTCTACTGCGCTCTCTGGCTGCTGCTGCAGCGGTCCCGAATTTACCAACTCAGGGAGCAATTGTTGGTTAGGTAGGCCTGCCTTGGTACACCTAGGGCGGGTCTCGCGGCAGACAAAAGCCGTCCCACTGTGCGTGCTGCGGGAGTGCGCCGGAGTTTAGCCGCGGTGTTTTGATTGAAGCTCTGAAGGATTAACCTTGGCGGATTCTCTTCAGCCTGGAAACGGACACGAGCGGCGGTCAGGAGCGGCCCAGCCCGGGGCAGCGATGCCTGCAAACCGGGCTTCGGCCATTAACCAAGCCGTCGCGTTCTTCACCCATTTGTTCGACGACGAGATCGAGCGGCGTTACCTCAAATTGCGGGCGGACCTTGCCGGCCTTGCCGAGGTTTTCATCTTTTCGCAGGGCGGATCGCGCATCCCGGATCGATATCGCGATCGGACATATTTCTTTGACTACGATGCGATTCGTTCCAGGGCTGCGCGGGTGATTGGCGACCAATTATTACCCGGCAACGTTCATCTGGTCGAGCTGGACTTCTACAAGAACCATCCCGGCTTCGACTACTACTGGTTTATCGAATTTGATGTCGAGTTCAGCGGAGACTGGGCGACGCTGTTTCGCGCAGTGCGAGACGATCGGGCCGATCTCCTGGCAGCCCATGTTCGCGGTTTTCACGAGGAGCCTCGATGGCCGTGGTGGGAGACACTTGACCTTCCCGGATGCACCTTGCCGCGGGCAGAGTGGGTCAGGGCATTCTTTCCGGTTTACCGAATGTCGAGCGCCGGCTTTCGGGCGATCGACAAATGTGTAAGGCTGGGCTGGACCGGACATTTTGAAGGACTCGTGCCGTGCGCGATCCGGTCGGAATCGCTTTCGATCTCTGATCTTGGCGGCGCCGGCCAGTGGACGCCCAAGGAGAGACGTCACCGCTTCTACAGCAGCCTCTCCTATGATGGCGGAGGGACCCTGGCTGCGGGCACGCTGCGCCACAGGCCGCCCCAGGGCCGGCTGCGGCTGCGCCCGGACACGATATTCCACCCGGTGAAGGCTGCTCCGCCCCTCAATCGCGGGGGCGGCGTGGTCCGATACGTAAAGGACTTGGGTCATGCGGCGATCCGCTGCGTGGCGTCGCTGCACTTCAACTGGTTGCACTTTTGGACAGGGCTCGGAACCCGGGAGACACGGTAGTTTGGGTGAAGGTCCCTCCGGGCCACAGCGCTCATTTCCGGCCGACATGACATGACGGAAGTCAACAGAAGCATCGCGAACGTACGATGGGTCGGCGTGTCGCAATATGGTCGCCTCGCTATACAGTTGGGGAGCGTGGCGGTCTTCTCGCGCCTGCTGTCTCCTTCCGATTTCGGACTGCTGGCCATGGCATCGATCATAACATCGCTGGCCGGCGTCTTTCAGAATATGGGGACAACAGCTGCGCTCATTCAGAAAGAAAGCCCCACCGACCAGTTATTCGACACTGTCTTTTGGTTCAATCTCGTATTTGGTGTATTTGTTGGATTAATCGTTGCGCTAACAGCGCCGATCGTCTCGGGCATATTTCAAGAAACGCAACTGGTGCCGGTTCTGGTTGCCCTGGCTCTTGTGTTCCCTGTTTCTTCAGCCGGCGTTACTCACCTTTGCATTTTGGAGCGGGCTTCCCGCTTTGAAGTCATCGCACTGATCGAGATCCTGTCCTCGCTGGTGGGACTCTGCATCGCCATAGCCGCTGCTTGGTCGAACTACGGCGTCTATAGTCTGGTAATTCAGCTATTGGTTAGCTCAGTCATGTCGACGCTCTTGTATTGGCGCTATTCGACATGGTGTCCCTCGTGGAGGTGGGACAGTTCCGAACTGCGCGGTATTTGGAAGTTCAGCACAAATCTGGTCGGCTTCAGAACGGTTGTCTATCTGGCATCCAATGTGGACAACATGCTGATTGGCCACTACCTCGGATCGACTGCTCTTGGATGGTACAGCATGGCCTACCGCATCATGCTGGTTCCGGTACAGAGCGTAACCTCGGTTATCACCCGGGCGCTTTTCCCGCTGTATTCGAGGAGAAGCCG
>JAEZEU010000574.1 GCA_023432885.1 Pseudomonadota bacterium
GCGGGGGAGCGCTTACCCGTGGCGGGGGTGGCGGTGGAGCGTTCATGCGCGCTGGCGGCGGCGGCGGCGCTGCGATGCGGGCCGGCGTCGGCGGAGCGCTCGCTCTTGAAGGCGGTGGCGACGGCGGCGCGTTCACCCGTGGCGGCGGTGGTGGTGCCGCGACCCGCGGCGGTGGGGCTCCTATTGGAGCGCGGACCGAGGGCTGAGTACCTTGGGGCGGCTTCGGAAAAGACGTCACGCCGGACCTGGCGGCGCGCCCGCCGCGCTGGACGGCGGCGGCGACGATGGCGTCAACGCCGCCGACCCGGGTTGTGGCGGTGATCCTGCCCTGCTCGGTGTGCCGCCCTTCGGCGAGCCGACGACCGAAGCAGGCGCACGTGGCGGCGCGCCTTTGGGGAGGCCCGCGGCCGGCGCGGGCGGCGGAACAGCGGCAGGTGCCGTGCCCTGCCTTGGCGCCATCGGCAAACCCTGCTGTGGCGCTGAGGGTATCGCGGTTCTCGCATTGGGATTACGGGTTGGCGCTCCCGCCCCGCCAACAGGCGCCGGAGGCGCGCCTTTGGTGCCGGGGACCGGCAGCGCATTGGCTCTTGGCAGCGGCTGACCTTGCGGCGTCACCGCCGGCGCGTTGGGCGCGTTGGCGGGCAGCACGCTCGGTGCGGCGCCACCGGGACCGGCCGGTGCTCCAGAAATTGCCGGCCTGGCCAGCGCCGGATTGATCGATGCGCTCGGCGGCACCGGCGCCTTGCCCTGCTGGATCAGCGTGGCCCTTTGCGCGACCGAGGGCGGCAAGGCCGGGGTGGCACCCCCTGGTACTGCAACCGGAATGCCGCCCCTGGCGCCAAGCGGCACCCCTGCAGCGCCCTGCCCCGGCGCCGGGCCGGCACCAAGCGGTGGCGAAGCGGGCCGGTTGATCACGTTATTGATCACGGTGGTGTTGTGAATGTTGGCGAAGATGATGTTGTTCGGCGGCGGCGCCACATAGACGGGCGCGCGGACATACACTGGGATCGGTATGAACACCGGCTGCGGCAGGATGAACAGCCCGATCGGCGGTGGCGGCGGCGCAAGGATGACGAAGTCCGGCGGCGGCGGGGGCAGGAAGTATACCGGCGGTGGCGGCGGCGGCACGAAGTCGTAATACGGATCGCTGAACATCAGCACGGGACGATCGATATAGACGATTTCCTCCGGAGGCGGCGGCGGCACGTCATAGTCCATGACTGCGAAGGTAGGTGGCGGCTCGATCGGCGCGGTCAGGATGGCAAGCCGGCGCCGGGCGTCAGCGGCGTGCGGCCCGTTAGGGTAGCGGCGCAGATAGGACCAATAGGCATCCGGCGTGTCGGCGCGGTAGGTGCGCATCCACGTGATTGCCTCACGCCGCGCGGCCGCGAGCGCCCGCACCCGCTTGGCCAGGGGATCGCCTGGATACGCCGAAATAAACTCGTCATAGCTCTGCAACGTGTCGCGCTCGAGCGCTGCGGCGTAGGCGTCTGACGCGCCGAGGTCGCGGATCGGCCGCTGCCTGATCTCGGCAGCCTGATCGGGCGGCGCTTGAGCGGGCGCATCGGGCGCACGATCGAAGAACACGAAATTCGTATCGAGCTTTTGGGCATGCCACGGCACCTGCGCACCCTTGCTCGCTTCGTTGACGCGCAGCCGCAGGCGATCGAACAGTTCAGGCAGCGGTAACCCGCCGGTGCGGACCATCTCCGCCAGCGACTGCGCATAGACCCCGTATGGCCCCTGCTCGACCGGCACAACGGTGCCCGGCGCCGCATTGAAGGCGATCAGCATGCGCGGCTCAGGTTCGACCAGCGCAAGACCGCTTGCGATTGGCTGCCCGCCCTCGACAAAGGGCTGTTGGCGCGCAGCATCCAGCACCACGAGGCTCGCCTTCAGCGGCAGCGAGCCGAGGCGGCGAACATAGTCTCCGATCCGCAAGGCTTCAGTCGGAATGTCGGTTTCGCGGCTGATCGGGGAATCGACGGGGACGAAATAATTCTCACCGGCGAGCTGCATGCCATAGCCGGCCAGGTAGACCATTGCGACGGTATCGGGGCCGGAAGTCTCGGCCTTCTGGATGAAATCCCGCAGGGTTCGGCGCAGCGTATCGCCGTCGAGATCGCGCGCGCCGACGACATCGAAGCCTGCCGCCTGCAGCGTTTGCGCGATCAAGCCGGCGTCATTGGCGGCGGTTGCCAACGGCGATTTGGCATAGGCGCCATTGCCGACAACGAGGGCGATGCGCTTTTCCTGTTGCTGGGCGGAAGCCGGTGCGGAAAGGCCGGCAAGGCCGAATGCGAGTGCAAGGCACAGCGCGATTGCTGAAACTTTCTGGGTGATGCCCATCTTGTCCATCCCCGCGGATAGCGGGTTCCCTGCCGAACACCTAGCGCGCCCGAACCTGAACAGCATTTGAACAAAGATGGGTGCCAATAAGGCGGCCGGGACGGCAGGCGCCGCCATCCCGACGAATCGCCGCCTGATTGCAGGCCCCCATTTCACCTGGCTCAGGCCCTCGACCACGCCCGCCATGGAAATCGAGGTTGCAACGGCGCGGCGCGGCCTATCTCGGGGAATGGCGGCAGGCTACAGCGTCTGGACGTCGACCACGCCTGCGACCGCCTTCAGGGCGCCCGCGATCTGCGGGGAGACCTTGAAGCGGCCGGGCAGCTTCATCTCGATTTCGGTCTCGAGGTCGAGCATCAGCACCAGCGAGACTTCGCCGTCGGCGCCGGAAATTGATGCAGGCGACGCCGGCGACGGCTTCGCCTGAGGCGCTCGCGCCGCGCTGCCGTTGGTCGGTGCCGCTTCCGGCATGTTGAGACGTCGCGCGATCGAATCCAGCGGCTTGGTGTCGCGCAGGAAGATGCGCAGGCCTTTTTGCGTCTTGGCGGCGGCATCGTCGAGCGGCTCGGCATGCAGCACGCGGGCGCGCACGTCCTCGCCTTGCAATTCCGCGCCGAGTTGCAGCAGCACCGCCGCGCCTGGCTCCAGCACCTCGCGATATTGCGCCAGACCTTCCGAGAACAGCACGGCCTCGAAATGGCCGGTCGGATCCGACAGGCCCATGATGCCCATCTTGTTGCCGGTCTTGGTGCGGCGCTCCATGCGCGAGACCACGGTGGCCGCGACCTTCCCGGCCGTGGCTCCTGTCTTCACGGCACGGGAGAATTCGGCCCAGGTCTGCACGCGCAGCCGCTTCAGCACGGTCGCGTAATCGTCGAGCGGATGGCCGGACAGGAAGAAGCCGATCGCGTCATATTCGCGCCGCAGCCTCTCCGCGGGCAGCCAAGGCTCGACCTTGGGCTGCACGATCGACGGCGCGTCGGCGGCACCGCCGAACATGTCGTTCTGGCCTGATGTCGCCGCTTCATGGCTGCGCTGGCAGGCGGCGACCATCGCATCCGCGCCGGCGAAGACACGCGCGCGGTTCGGCTCCAGCGTGTCGAACGCGCCGGCGGCGGCGAGGCTCTCGATGATGCGCTTGTTGATGGCGCGCGGGCTGACGCGCGCGGAAAAATCGGCAAGCGAGGTGAACGCGCCCTTCTTGCGCTCTTCGACGATCAGTTCGATGGCCTGCGGGCCGACGCCCTTCAGGGCCGCGAGTGCGTAATAGATCGTGCCGTCGCCGACCTCGAAAGTGGCGCCGGAGCGGTTGATGTTGGGCGCCTCGACCTTGATGCCGAGCCGCTGAGCCTCGGAACGAAACTCGCTGAGCTTGTCCGTGTTGTTGAGATCGAGCGTCATCGAGGCCGCGATGAACTCCACCGGATAATGCGCCTTCATATAAGCGGTGTGGTAGGACACCAGCGCGTAGGCTGCCGCATGGCTCTTGTTGAAGCCGTAGTCGGCGAACTTGGCGAGAAGCTCGAAGATGGTTTCCGCCTGCCCTTTCGCCACGTTGTTCTTGACCGCACCTGCAACGAAGATCGCGCGCTGCTTCTCCATCTCGGCACGGATTTTCTTGCCCATCGCTCGGCGCAGCAGGTCGGCATCCCCCAGCGAGTAGCCGGCCATCACCTGCGCGATCTGCATCACCTGTTCCTGGTAGATGATGACGCCGAAGGTCTCCTTGAGGATCGGCTCCAGCATCGGATGCAGATATTCCGGCTCCTCGTCGCCGTGCTTGCGTGCGCAATAGGTCGGGATGTTCGCCATCGGCCCCGGTCGATAGAGCGCCACCAGCGCGATGATGTCCTCGAAGCGGTCGGGCCGCATGTCGACCAGCGCGCGCCGCATGCCCTGACTTTCAACCTGGAACACGCCTACAACGTCGCCACGCGCCAGCATCTGGTAGCTTGGGGCATCGTCGAGCGGCAATGTCGCAAGGTCGACGTGAATGTCGCGTTGCTTGAGCAGCTTGACCGCGACATCAAGCACCGTCAGCGTCTTCAGGCCGAGGAAGTCGAACTTCACTAGCCCTGCGGGCTCAACCCATTTCATGTTGAACTGGGTGACCGGCATGTCCGACTTGGGGTCGCGGTAGAGCGGCACCAGTTCGCTCAGCGGCCGGTCACCGATCACGATGCCGGCGGCATGGGTCGAGGCGTGGCGGGTCAGTCCCTCCAGACGCTGGGCAATGTCGAAGGCGCGCGCTACCACAGGATCTTCGTCGCGGAACGCCTGCAGCTTCGGCTCGCCCTCGATCGCGGCCGCGAGGGTGACCGGCGCCGCAGGATTCTGCGGCACAAGCTTCGTGAGCTTGTCGACCTGACCGTACGGCATCTGCAGTACGCGGCCAACGTCGCGCAGCACGCCGCGCGCCTGCAGGGTGCCGAATGTGATGATCTGCGCGACCTGGTCGCGGCCGTAGCGCTCCTGCACATAGGAGATCACCTCCCCGCGGCGGTCCTGGCAGAAGTCGATGTCGAAGTCCGGCATCGACACGCGCTCGGGATTGAGGAAGCGCTCGAACAGCAGGCCGAAGCGGATCGGGTCGAGGTCGGTAATGGTCAGTGCCCAGGCGACAAGCGAGCCGGCGCCGGAGCCGCGGCCCGGCCCGACGGGAATGCCGTGCGCCTTCGCCCATTTGATGAAGTCGGACACGATGAGGAAGTAGCCCGCATATTTCATGCGGGTGATGACGTCGAGCTCGAACGCCAGGCGTTTGCTGTAGTCCTCTTCGGTCATGCCAGGTGCGAGGCCATGCACCCGCAGGCGGTTGGCAAGCCCCTCCTCCGCCTGACGCTTCAATTCGCCCGCTTCAACGGCGGCCGCGTCGGAGCTTGAGGCAGCGCCGACGGTGAAGAACGGCAGGATCGGCTTGCGCGTCATCGGGCGGAACGAGCAGCGTTCGGCGATTTCGACGGTGGAGGCCAGGGCCTCGGGAATGTCGGCGAACAGCACCGCCATTTCCGCGCGGCTTTTGAAGCGGTGATCCGGCGTGAGTTGCTCGCGGTCAGTCTCGGCGATGAGCCGGCCGCCGGCAATGCAGAGCAGCGCGTCATGGGCTTCGTAATCGTCGGTCGAGGCGAAATAAGGCTCGTTGGTCGCAACCAGCGGCAGGCCCTTTGAATAGGCGATATCGATTAGTCCGCCCTCGACGCGGCGCTCCTTGTCCATCCCGTGCCGCTGCAACTCGACATAGAGGCGGTCGCCGAACATTGCCGCCAGCCGCTCGCAGCGCGCTGCGGCAAGCTCCGTGTTGCCGGCGCCGAGCGCCGCTGCGATCGGACCGTCCGGCCCGCCGGTCAGCGCGATGATGTCCTCTGCATCGCCGGTGAGCCAGTCGAACTTGATGTGCGGCGCCTGGTGCACCGGCGTTTCGAGGAAGGCGCGCGAATTGAGCCGCATCAGGCTGCGGTAGCCGCGCTCACGCGCGGCAAGCAGCACGATCCGCGCGGGCTGAGCTGCATGCACATTGCGCGCATTGGGATCCTGATCGCCGAGATCGACGGCGAGTTCGAGGCCGACGATGGGCTGGATGCCGTAGCCCGCCATCTTGTCGGAGAATTCCAGCGCCCCGAACATGTTGTCGGTATCGGTCAGCGCCAGCGCAGGCTGACGGTCGGCCTTGGCGAGCTCGCCGAGCTTGGCGATCTTGATCGAGCCTTTCAGCAGCGAATAGGCGGAGTGGACGTGGAGATGGACGAATCCGGCGCTGGGCATGAAACGGGATTGGGCTCGCGTGTTATCGAAGGAAGCGATCGCACGGCCGGTTCCGGCCGGCGACTCGCCAAAGGAGTGGAGCGATGGTGAAGGCTCACTGACCACGAGTCCACGCGAAACCCGAGCGCACAGGCACCCTTCCTGCTTTTCCCCAACGGGCCCATCAGAGCTGGGTGAAGAGCTGCGCCCACACTGCGATCATCCCGACGAACAGCGTCAGCGACGCCAGCGCTGCGGCTTCTTCCACGAAAATCTTCAACATGCCGGCCTCCATCAACAGGAACATATGCGGAACATTGTTCTATTTTTGTTCTCGGGGTCAAGGCGAAAAATGGCGCCACAAGGAGCTGGGTTAACAAACCCTTGCGCCGCTAGGAGTGGGGTACGCCAAGGTGAGTTGACGAGAATGGGACGGCCCGGCTTGGGTATGGCCTGAGAATCGCAAGGCGCACACCGCGCCGGGACGAAGGGAGATTTGATGTGTCACGCCCTGTTATTGCTGCTGGCCGGTTGCGGGCTGGCTGCCGTACTCCCCGCTGTCCCGGCGCAGGCCGTCGGCACGCGCTATCCGTTCTGCATCCAGGGCGACGAACAGCCGGGCCTCAGCAATTGCACCTTCACCAGCTACGAGCAGTGCGCGGCAACCGCCTCGGGACGGCGGCTGTATTGCATCCCAAACCCCTTCTACGTCGGTGACAATGACGCTCCGCCGCCCGGCGCCTATGGACGATCCGTTCCTCCGCCGCCCCCGCCGCCGGGCTACCGCCGGTACTGATGGAATAATTGGAGGTGATTGTTCATCCAGCGAACGTGAGTTGACGCTCGCCGTTGGCGGCTATCCGCTCACGCCCAAGGGGCGAGCGCAGCTTTGCGAGCGGTCGCAATACCTGGCCAGTGCGGCAGGCCGCGAGGCCTGGTGCGACGAAAATCCCGATCTCAAGGCCAGGGCGATGCCGCCGAGCGATCGCAGCCGCCAATCCCGAAGGAGATTCTGATGCGTCCCATCTATGCCCTGCTTGCACTCGCAGCAGCTTCAACAATCCAGCCGGCCGACGCCCAAACCTTTGGCACCAGCTATCCGGTCTGTCTCCACGTCTATGGGCCCATCACCTACTATGAATGCAGCTACACCTCGATCGCGCAATGCAACGCGACGGCATCCGGCCGCGCGGCGCAATGCGTGATTAACCCGTACTTCGCGCACGCGGCGATTCCGCCGGTCACGAGGCGCGCGCGCCCAATCTATTGAGATCAGTCGAGCTCGACGACCTGCCCGTTGGAGAGCGAAACCCGCCGGTCCATGCGGCTCGCCAATTCCATGTTGTGGGTCGCAATCAGCATCGCCACGCGCGTGGCCCGTACCAGCTGCATGAGCGCGTTGAAGACATGCTCGGCCGTTTGCGGGTCGAGATTGCCGGTCGGCTCGTCCGCGAGCAGCGCCCGCGGCGCATTGGCGACCGCACGCGCGATCGCTACCCGCTGCTGCTCGCCGCCGGAGAGTTCCGCGGGGCGGTGACTGGTGCGATCGGCCAGGCCCAGATAGGACAGGATTTCGGTCGAACGCTTGATGGTCTCGGAGCGTTTGAGGCCCCGGATCATCTGCGGCAGCATGACGTTTTCCAGCGCGGTGAATTCCGGCAGCAGCCGGTGCGACTGGTACACGAAGCCGATGTCGGAGCGGCGGATCTGGGTGCGGTCGGCGTCCGCCAGCTGCGAGGTCGGCGTGCCCCCGACATAGACCTCACCCTCGTCGGGCGTCTCCAGGAGTCCCGCGATATGCAGCAGCGTGGACTTGCCGGAACCTGACGGCGCCACCAGCGCCACCGACTGTCCCGCCCACAGCGCGAGCTTGGCGCCCTCGAGAATAGTCAGGGTAGCTTCGCCCTGACGGTATTGTCGCCTGATCTCGTGAAGATAGATGACCGGTACCTCATCCTTCGCTGGCTCCATCTCGCCCTCACTCGTACCGGAGCGCATCGACAGGATCGAGGCGCGCAGCGCGCCAGGACGGATAGAGCGTCGCTAGGAAGGACAGCGTCAGCGCCATGATGACAACCGCGGTGGTCTCGCCGAAATCGACCTCGGCCGGCAGACGCGAGAGGAAATACAGTTCGGGCGAAAACAGTTCGGTATTGGTCAGCCAGGACAGGAACTGGCGGATCGATTCGATGTTCATGCAGATCAATAGGCCAACGAAGAATCCGGTCAAAGTCCCGACCACGCCGATCGCGGCCCCCGTGATCAGGAAAATTCGCATGATCGAGCCTTGCGAAGCCCCCATGGTGCGCAGGATCGCGATGTCCTGGCCCTTGTCCTTCACCAGCATGATCAGGCCGGACACGATGTTGAGCGCGGCCACCAGCACGATCATGGTCAGGATCAGGAACATGACGTTGCGCTCGACCTGCAGCGCATTGAAGAAAGTCGAGTTGCGTTGCCGCCAGTCGACCAGGAATACCGGCCGGCCCGCGGCCTCCGTCACCAATTTTCGGTATGTGTCGATCCGGTCGGGATTGGCGGTGAACACCTCGATCGCGGTGACGTCGTTATTTCGGTTGAAATAAGCCTGCGATTCCGGCAGCGGCATGAACACGAAGCCGGCGTCGTACTCCGACATGCCGATCTCGAACACGGCTGCGATCTTGTAGGGCTTTATCCGTGGCGTGGTGCCCATCGGCGTCACCGCGCCGCGCGGGGCGACCAGCGTGATGCTGTCGCCGGCATGGAGCGACAATTGGTCGGCGAGCCGCCGCCCGATCGCGACACCCTGCCCTTCGTCAAAGCCGTCCAGAGAGCCCTGCCTGATGTTCTTGGCAATCGAGGTCAGGTTGTTGAGGTCTTCGGCGCGCATGCCGCGCACCAGCACGCCCGACGCGTTGAATGCCGAAGACGCCAGCGCCTGGCCATCCACCACAGGCGCGGCTAGGCGGATGCCCGGCACCTGGCTGATGCGGTCGGCCACGTCCTTCCAGTCAGTCAGCGGGGACTCCAGCGGCTGCACCAGAAGATGACCGTTGAGTCCGAGGATCTTGTCCAGCAGTTCCTTGCGAAAGCCGTTCATCACGGCCATCACGATGATCAGCGTCGCGACGCCGAGCATGATGCCGAGGAAAGAGAAGCCGGCAATGACCGAGATGAATCCTTCCTTGCGGCGCGCCCGTAAGTAGCGTCCGGACAGCAGCCACTCGAATGGCGCAAAAGGTGCAGTGCGTTGCGGCTCTGTCATGGTCTCGTCCATAGCTCGATAATCCCATGATTCGGGCCAATTGTGGCCGCAATGGCCCGTGCGCGGTGGATAATGCCTATCCGCTCAGACGCGCGACGACATCGCCCGGGCTCATATTCTCGCGCGAGCCGTCGGCCCTGCGTTTCACCTCGACCTTGCCTTCTGCAAGGCCCTTGGGCCCGACCAGAATCTGCCAGGGAATGCCGATCAGGTCGGCGCCAGCGAATTTTGCGCCTGCCCGCTGGTCGGTGTCGTCATAGAGGACATCGATGCCCTTGGCGGCAAGCTCGCGGTAGAGCTTCTCGCATGCGCCATCCACTGCGGCATCGCCCTGCTTCAGGTTCAAGATGGTGGCGCGGAACGGAGCGACCGCCTCCGGCCATTTGATGCCGGCATCGTCATGGCAGGCTTCGATGATGGCACCGGCGAGGCGCGAGACGCCCACGCCATAGGAACCGCCATGGATCGGCACCTCCGCGCCATCGGGACCGGCCACCAGCGCCTTCATGGAGTCGGAGTACTTTGTTCCGAAATAGAAGATCTGGCCGACCTCGATGCCGCGGGTATTCAGCCGCTTGTCGGCCGGCACCTCGCTCTCGAAACGCTTGGCATCGTGAACGTCTTCCGTCGCGGCATAGACCGAGGTCCATTGCTTGATGATCGGCGTGAGGTCGCCGTCGTAATTCACGTCGTCGGGCGGGACCGGCAGATCGAGCACGCGGCTGTCGCAATAGACGCCGGACTCGCCGGTCTCGGCGAGCACGATGAATTCATGGCTGAGGTCACCGCCGATCGGGCCTGTCTCGGCGCGCATCGGTATCGCCTTAAGGCCCATCCGCGCAAAGGTGCGCAGATAAGCGACGAACATCTTGTTGTAGGCGCGCCGCGCACCGGCTTCATCGAGATCGAAGGAATAGGCATCCTTCATCAGGAACTCGCGGCCGCGCATCACGCCGAAGCGCGGCCGCTGCTCGTCACGGAACTTCCACTGGATGTGATAGAGGTTGAGCGGAAGACTGCGATACGACTTCACATAGGCCCGGAAGATCTCGGTGATCATCTCCTCGTTGGTCGGTCCGTAGAGGAGTTCGCGCTTGTGGCGGTCGGCAATGCGCAGCATTTCCGGGCCGTAGGCGTCGTAACGGCCGCTCTCGCGCCAGAGGTCGGCGAGCTGAAGCGTCGGCATCAACAATTCGAGCGCGCCGGCACGGTCCTGCTCTTCGCGCACGATCTGCTCGATCTTCTTCAGCACCCGGAAACCCAGGGGCAGCCAGGCATAGATGCCGGCGGCCTCCTGCCGGATCATCCCTGCCCGCAGCATCAGGCGGTGCGAGACGATCTCCGCCTCCTTCGGATTCTCTTTCAGAATGGGCAGGAAGAACCGCGACAATCGCATGCTTGA
>JAEZEU010000593.1 GCA_023432885.1 Pseudomonadota bacterium
TTGTTTCTTCGCCTGATGAGAGTGATGAGCCATGTAAGCCGATCATCTTGCAGGATGAGCCTTGGTCAAAATGAGCCGTGCTCTGGATAAGGGCGCTGTCGCTCCAGCCTTCAGCCGACCGGCTTTCGTCCGTGGAATGCATAGAAAAAATTCAGATCCATCGACGCGATCCGAAACGGCCACCATCGCTTCGCGCCATCGGGAAAATAGTACTCGAGAAGCGCCACGAGGTTGTTGACCGGATTTACGTGCTCAAGGGCCATGAAATAATCATAGGGCAGCCCCTTCTTCAGTACCGCCGGCCTCGTGCCAAAAGCCCTGCCGATCCGCCATGCCATGCCGGGATCCGTCGGGATGAGTATCGACATCAGGCCACCGGGCCGGAGCACCCTGCTCCATTCCCGCAGCACGACATGCGGACGATAGACGTGCTCCAGGACGTGCGTGGCGATCAGCCGATCGACGGATTCGTCTTCGAACGGCAGGCTCTCCACCTCGCCAAGCCTGTACTGGATATTGCGCTTCTCGTCCCGATACTTCTCCTGGGAGAGCTTGATCATGGCAGGATTCCGATCGAGCATCGAATAGGTCTCGAAATCGTGCTTGACGAACTGAAGGTGTTCGCCCGTCCCCGAGCCAACTTCCAGAACCCTGGCGAAGCTGGGCTCCTTGACCATATCTTCGAGCAAGATGTGGCCGGCGCTCATCAGCCGTCCCCCGGCGTGCTTGCCGTAGTTCAACTCGCCATAGAAGGAAGCGAGCATCGCTTCCCATTCCTGCCAACTCGGATCGTCTCGCATAGGTACTAATTCCAAACCTGTAGGATGCCATCGGTTGGGGTAGAACGATTCGTCAAAGAGACCGGTTGCGCAAGAGATCTCCGGGCTTTCGGAGCCCTCCGAGATTCTTCCGACAACAGAGGCCGATCGTCGGAAAACTGCCTTTCAAGCTTCATTTCCGCCGCCGGTTTGCGAAGACATAATCACGCTGAATAATGAAGTTGGCGAAGAACAGCAGACTTTCGACGAACCATTTCGCCGAGATCGCAGAAAATCCGCTCGCTGTTCGCAGCGATACGAAAGTAGCGGACAGGCAAAAAAAGACCGCGACGACGCCCAGGTAACGCGGCAGAACCTGGCGCAGATCCAGCGCGGAATAGAAGACGAATTTCCGCAGCAACACGAAGTTGAGGGGAATCGTGAGGCAGCGCGCGACGAACTCGGCGCGCAACACGTCGGTCGAGACCTGGAGCAGTGAAAGGAAAATCAAATTGTCGGCGACAGCCGAGACAAGGGCAACCGTGACGAAGCGAAGCAGGACGATATAGATTCTGACGGAGTCGACGAGGGGTCGAAAATGAGACGTCTTGTTTCCGACGGCGTAAACGGTTTCAATCGTCTGCTCGAGTATTTGGACCCGCATGTGACGAGCGACAACGAGCATCTCCAGTTCGAATTCATACCCGTTGCTCTCCAGACGAAGGAGCTTTTCGGCAAAAGGGCCGGGTAACGCCCGAAGCCCCGTCTGCGTGTCGCTGAGCCGAATCCCAACGAGCGCCTGGACGACAAGCCTGGTGAACTTGTTACCCACGAAACTTCGAAGGGGCGTACTGCGATAGCTGAGGTCGCGGACTCCAAGAATGAGAGCCGAAGGATTTTTCGCGGCTGCTTGCGCGACCGCATCGAGGTCCTTGACCAGATGCTGTCCATCCGCATCGAGCGTCAGTATTGTGATCTCGCGGCCAAATCTGCTCAAGGCATAGTTCATTCCTGTCTTCAGCGCGGCTCCCTTTCCGAGATTTACGGCATGGGAAATGACAGTCACGCGCTGGGAAGAAATCGCCTTGAAGATCGGCTTTAGTTCAGCCCTCGTGCCGTCATCGACGATCACGACTTGCCAGTCCGCCTGTTGCAACACCTGCTCGACCAGGTCACCAAATATCGGCGGAGGATTGTAGGCGGGTAAGATAACGACTCGCGCCGTGGTGGCGACCGCTTCCATCGTTTTTGGATCCTCGTAGTTCGCCGAACCAAGAGCGCACCGGAAGTTCCCGAAAGATCGGGTTGGCTCGAACATTCGATCGGCGAGGGAATCGCCGGCTGTCCGTCGCCAGAACTCAGCCCGAGCGCGCCAGCCGCCGCATCACCTCGTCCAGCTGCTCGAGGCTCTTGTAGGTGATCTGCACCGAACCGCCGGGATCGCGGTGGTTGACACTCACCGCCAGGCCGAGCGCATCGCTGACGCGCTTCTCCAGCGCCAGCGTGTCGGCATCCTTCTGCTTTGCGCTGCCGCCGCCGCCGCGCGGCTTCTGCGGCTTGCGCTCGGGCACGCCCTCTTCATGCGCCAGCGCTTCGGTCTGGCGGACATTGAGGCCCTCCTCGACGATGCGCTTGGCTGCAGCGAGCGGATCGGGCACGCCGATCAGCGCGCGGGCGTGGCCGGCAGAAAGCTGGCCCGCGGCGATATAGGCCTGAACCTCAGTCGGCAGCTTGGTCAGGCGCATCATGTTGGCGACATGGCTGCGGCTCTTGCCGACGATCTTGGCGATGTCTTCCTGGCTGCGTTTGAACTCGTCGGCGAGCGCGTGATAGCCCTGGGCCTCTTCCAGAGGGTTGAGATCTTCGCGCTGGACGTTTTCGATGATGGCGATTTCCAGCGCGTCGCTGTCACTGACGTCGGCCGGCACGATCGGAACTTCGTGCAGGCCGGCGAGCTGGGAGGCGCGCCAGCGGCGCTCGCCGGCGATGATCTCGTAGCGGTCATGGGCGCCTTTCACCGGCCGCACCACGATCGGCTGGATCACGCCGTGCTGCTTGATCGAGCCGGCGAGCTCGTTGAGTTCCGCGTCCGAAAAGGCGCGGCGCGGGTTGCGCGGATTCGGTTTGAGAAACTCGATCGGCACCTTGCGCTGGTTGCGCGGCCGCTCGACATGAGTTGCTTCGCCGCCAACATCACCGATCAGACTTGCAAGACCGCGGCCCAATCGCGAACGCGCTTCTTCGGCTGCCATCGCCAGCTCCCTTGGATTCACTCGCAGCACTCCAACATCGAATTTAGAATCGTAGGGTGGGCAAAGCGATGCGTGCCCACCTGGGGTGAGAAAGCGGTGGGCACGGCGAAGACGCCTTTACCCACCCTGCGGATCAATGCGCCCGCAGCTCGCGTTCGCGCTGGATCACTTCGGTCGCGAGCTTGAGGTAGGCTTCGCTGCCGACGCATTTGAGGTCGTACACCAGGACCGGCTTGCCGTAGGACGGCGCCTCGGAGATCCGCACGTTGCGCGGGATCATGGTGTTGTAGACCTTGCTCCCCATGAACTGGCGCACGTCGGCGACGACCTGGTTCGACAGATTGTTGCGGCTGTCGAACATCGTCAGCACGATGCCGTGGATCGACAGGTTGGGATTGAGCGTGGACCTCACCTGCTCCACGGTCTGCAGCAATTGCGACAGGCCTTCGAGCGCGAAGAACTCACACTGCAGCGGCACCAGGATCGCGTCCGACGCCGCCATCGCGTTGACGGTAAGCAGGTTGAGCGAAGGCGGGCAATCGATCAGCACATAAGTGTAGTCGGAATCCGGCGTCGCGTTCTGATTCAGCGCCGCGATGGCATCGCGCAGACGGAAGGCGCGGCCGGGCGTGGCCCCAAGCTCGAGTTCGAGGCCGGATAGATCCATGGTGGAGGCCGCGATATGCAGCCGCGGCACCGCGGTCGGCACCACCGATTCGCGCAGCCCGGCTTCGCCGACCAGCACGTCGTATGTCGAGCAGCTGCGATTGCGGCGGTCAATGCCGAGGCCGGTCGAGGCATTGCCCTGCGGGTCGAGATCCACGATCAGCACGCGTTCGCCAATCGCTGCCAGTGCCGTGCCGAGATTGATCGCGGTCGTGGTCTTGCCGACGCCACCCTTCTGGTTGGCCAGCGCCAGAATGCGCGGGTGACCGGGTGCCTTTGGAGCCCTATCCTCTTGATATACTTGATCAATTACGTCCATGGCCGGCTACCCAAGCTAGTCCGCGGATGCGTTGCGCCGCTCGATGGCGTCGAGTTCGACGATCCAGCCCTGTCCGCCCGTGCGGCTGGAATGAAGATTCGGCTTGATATTCCAATATTTAGTGGCTTCGGTCAATTCAGCCTCTACATCTTGGCCTTTGAGAAACAAGGCTTTGGCACCCCGTTTCACAAGTGGTTCCGCAAAGCCGATAAGCTGGTGTAGCGGAGCCACCGCGCGGGCTGTAACGCAATCCACGGCCCCTGCGAATCTGTCCACAGTATCCCCGATATCTGCCAGATGCACAGTCCCCGGCGAACCCGTAACGCGAATTGCCTCGCGCAGGAACGCCGCCTTTTTTGCAATGCGCTCGACCAGATGGACCATGGTGCCCGGCGTGTCCGCCAAGGCGCAGGCCAACACCACACCGGGGAAGCCGCCGCCGCTGCCGAGATCAATCCAGAGTTTTGACGACGGGGCGAGGCTCAGGAGCTGCAGCGAATCGGCAACGTGGCGGGTCCAGAGATTCGGAAGTGTGGAGGGAGCTACCAGATTGGTCTTGGCTTGCCATTCCTGGAGCAGTGCGACGTAACGGTCCAGCCTCGCCTCTGTTTCACGTGAAACGGGAGTGAGAGCGAGTGCAGCGGATTTATCGGATGACAGATCGGTCGGCGTGGGCGAACGGGCCATGGCTGTTTCACATGAAACGTCAGGCCGTCGCCGTAAGCGTCTTCCGACGCGCCTCTCGCCGGAGATAGGCGGCCAAGATGCCCAGAGCTGCCGGCGTCATTCCATCGATCCGGCCCGCCTGGCCCACCGTTCGCGGCTGGTGGGCACGAAGCTTGGCCCGAGCTTCGTTGGAAAGGCCGGGCACCTCTGCATAGTCGATGCCGGTCAGGACAAGCCCCTCATCGCGCCGGAAGGCGTCCACGTCGGCGGTCTGACGCTTGAGGTACACGTCGTACTTGGCGTCGATCTCTAGGTGGATTGCGATCCTGGGATCGATGGCCGAAAGCTCAGGCCAAATACCCACCAGCATCCGCCACTCGACCTCGGGATACGCGAGGAGCTCGAAGGCTGAACGGCGGTTTCCGTCGCGGTTGAGGGCAAGGCCGTGTCGGGCGGCTTCGTTCGGCGTGATCGCCAGCGACCTGGCCAGAGTCTTCGCAGTCTCCAGCGCCGCCATCTTCCTGGCGTGGCGCTCTGCTCTCGCGGATCCGACGCAGCCCAGTGCGATGCCCTTGTCCGTCAGGCGCTGATCGGCATTGTCGGCCCGGAGCGTCAGCCGGTATTCGGCCCGGGAAGTGAACATCCGATAGGGCTCGGTGATCCCCCGTGTCACGAGGTCATCGATCATCACCCCGATGTAGCCATCGGCCCTATCGAACACGATCGGATCGGCCCCGCTGGCGGCCAACGCCGCGTTCAGCCCGGCGACGATCCCCTGCCCGGCAGCCTCCTCGTAACCCGTGGTCCCATTGATTTGGCCGGCCAGGAAGACACCCGCCAACCGCTTGGTCTGCAGCGTCGGCTCAAGCTCGCGCGGATCGATGTGGTCGTATTCGATGGCGTAGCCGGGCCGGACCATCCTTACCCGCTCCAAGCCAGGAATCGATGCCAGGATGGCGAGCTGGACTTCCTCGGGCAGCGAGGTGGAGATGCCATTGGGATAGACCGTGGTGTCGTCCAAACCCTCCGGCTCCAGAAAGATCTGGTGTCCGTCGCGGTCGCCGAAGCGGACAATCTTGTCCTCGATCGAGGGGCAATAGCGGGGGCCAGTGCTTTTGATCTGGCCGGAATACATCGGCGAGCGATGCACATTGGCCCGGATCACGTCATGGGTGGCCGGCGTGGTTCGGGTGATACCGCACTGGATCTGGGGCGTCGTGATCCGGTCTGTCATGACCGAAAACGGCTCCGGCGGGTCGTCGCCGGGCTGCATCTCGACCGCTGACCAGTCGATGGTGGCGCCGTCGAGCCGCGGCGGCGTCCCGGTCTTGAGGCGGCCCAACGTAAAACCGGCGCGCTCGAAGGACGTTGAGAGGCCCAAAGCCGGTGCCTCCCCGACCCGCCCGGCCGGCCAGTTCTTCTCCCCGAGATGAATCAAACCCCGCAGAAACGTCCCGGTGGTGATGACCACGGCTCCGGCCGAGAACTGGCGGCCGTCGGCCAACCGGATCCCTACCACCCTGCCCGACACAACGAGGAGTTCGTCGGCCTCGCCTTCGATGACCTTGAGATTGGGGACATCTCGGATCGCGGCTTGCATCGCCGCGGCATAGAGCTTTCGGTCGGCCTGGGCGCGCGGTCCGCGGACAGCCGGACCCTTGCGGCGGTTCAGCATTCGGAACTGAATGCCGCCGGCATCCGCCACCCGGCCCATCAACCCGTCCAGAGCATCGACCTCGCGGACCAGATGACCCTTGCCGAGGCCGCCGATCGCGGGATTGCAGGACATCGCACCGATCGTCGAGAAGCGATGAGTGACCAGGGCGGTTTTCGCGCCCATGTGGGCAGCAGCTGCCGCGGCTTCACAGCCGGCGTGGC
>JAEZEU010000607.1 GCA_023432885.1 Pseudomonadota bacterium
TTCCTGATCGTGATCGCGTTCCGGCATCCGGTCTCGACCGCGCTCACCATCTCGGCGAGCCTGGCGCAGATCGGCGAGTTCTCGTTCATCCTTGCCGAGATCGGGGTCGTTACCGGCCTGCTTCCGAAAGAGGGCCGCGCCCTGATCCTGGCCGGCGCAATCTTTTCGATCATGCTCAATCCGCTGTTGTTCGCCGCCGCGGACTGGTTGGCCAAGCCGCAGGAGCAGCAACGCGCGTCTTCCGCGCCGGCGAATGCACCGAAGCCGATCGCGGCAACCGGCCTGACCGATCATACTATCCTGGTCGGATACGGCCGTGTTGGCGCACTCGTCGGGACGACGCTCAAACAACGGCAACTTCCATTCCTGGCCATCGAGGCTGCGGACGGCTTGCTGGCAAAGCTGAAGGAAAACAGCATCGAGACCATCACGGGCAATGCGGCAAAACCGGATGTGTTGAAGGCCGCCAATCTGTCGGCGGCTCGATGCCTGGTCGTCGCCATTCCGGAAGCCTTCGAAGCCGGACAAATCGTGCAGCAGGCGCGCACCGTCAATCCCGAAATCCGGATCGTGGCGCGGGCGCATTCGGATGCCGAAGTCGACCACTTGAAGCGGTTGGGGGCGGATGTCGTGATTATGGGCGAGCGTGAAATTGCGCGCAGCATGATCGAGGAATTGGACAGGAGATATCCGGTCGCCGCCGACGAGCCCCAGCGCGCGGCGGTAGCTGCCGCTGCGCAAGCTTGAGGTGATCACGCCGGTGGACGCGTGCACCGGTTTCCGCGGCCTTCCGGTTGCAGCGAGAAGCGGACGCGGAAAGCGGCGTTCGTGACGGGGTAGCTTGCGAGCGGCTGTGTCGATATGTCATCGCGAAAAGGACGCATCTAACTGGTCTGATCACCGGAGCGGCACGATTGGTGAAAAGAGATGGGTGACGAGAGCATCGTCGAGACGATCAAGGAAGAGATTGCCGAGACGGCAAAGGCGATGGTCGCAGAGATAAAGTCGCTCGCGGCGGAGGTGACTAACGCCGTCGAGAGCACGGCTACGCTTTGCGACGAGCAAGCTGCTCCGTCCAGGGACGACAGCGCTTCATCGGCATCATCCAGCAAGAGCGAGGACTAATTTAGCGCTACGGCCTGATGAGATTGGGTTCTAGCTGGAGCGGCATTGGAAGTTCACCTCTCCCTCCGTGAGAGGTGAACCGAGTCTGTCGGACTCCCAATTCAATCAGATGCTGCCATCGTGCGCTAAATTCAGCCGAAACGGTGCTCGTAGCGGCTCATCGCAAGTTCGCTCGTATCGATCTCGGGCTTGCGGCCGGACAGCATATCGGCGAGCACGCGCCCCGAACCGCAGGCCATGGTCCAGCCCAGCGTGCCGTGACCAGTGTTGAGGTGCAGGTTGGAATAGCGGGTGGCGCCTATGAGCGGCGGGCCGTCCGGCGTCATCGGGCGCAGGCCGCACCAGAACTTGACGTCCGAAAGATCGCCGCCGCGCGGGAACAAGTCGGTCAGCGAGTAGTCGAGCGTGGCTCGGCGCGCGGGATGCAGCGTATTGGAATAGCCCGATACTTCGGCGGTGCCGCCGACGCGGATGCGATCGCCCAGCCGCGTGATCGCGACCTTGTAGCTCTCGTCCATCACGGTGGAAACCGGGGCGCCGGCTTCGTCGCGAACCGGCACGGTGATCGAATAGCCCTTCACCGCATAGACGGGAATGGCAATGCCTATGTTGCGCAGCAACTGCTGCGACCAGCTGCCGAGCGCGACCACGTAAGCATCGGCCTGCAAGATGCCGTCGCTGGTGACGATGCCGGCGATGCGTCCACCTTCGGCAATGAGGTGATCTATGCTGACGTTGAACTTGAACTCTACGCCGAGGCTTGCCGCCTGCTCCGCCAGCGCCGATGTGAACATGTGGCAATCGCCGGTCTCGTCCTGCGGCAGACGGAGGCCGCCGGCGATCTTGTCCTTCACCTGCGCCAGCGCCGGCTCGGCCTTGATGCAGCCATCGCGGTCGAGCAGTTCATACGGCACGCCATACTGCTTGAGCACGGCGATGTCGTCGCCGGCACCGTCGAGCTGCGCCTGCTTGCGGAACAGCTGCAGCGTGCCCTGACTGCGCTCGTCGTAGCGGATGCCGATCTCGGCGCGTAAGCTTCGCAGGCAGTCGCGGCTGTATTCGGCGAGCGGGATCATCCGGCTCTTGTTGACCGCGTAACGCGCGGCGGTGCAGTTGCGCAGCATCTTGGCGAGGAACGACCACATCGCGGGATCCGCGTTCGGGCGGATCACCAGCGGGCCGTGCTTCATCAGCAGCCACTTGATCGACTTGAGCGGCACGCCGGGGCCTGCCCAGGGCGAAGCATAGCCCGGCGAGACTTCGCCGGCATTGGCGAAGCTCGTCTCCAGGGCAGGCGCGGCCTGACGATCGACCACCGTCACGTCATGGCCGGCGCGTGCCAGATAATAAGCGGACGTGACGCCGATGACGCCGCTGCCGAGGATGAGGACTTTCACATCGTCGCTCCCGCGAGCGGCATCCTTGTCAGGCCACGCGTTTGATGGCGTCGGACAGGATCGACATCATCTCGTCGATATGGCTGCGCTCGACAATCAAGGGCGGCGACATCGCAAACGCATCACCGCTGCTGCGCATGTAGAGCCCGCGGTTGAAGCAGTCGACCATCACCTCGTAGCCGCGCGCGCCGGGCGCGTCCTTGCGCGGCGCGAGCTCGACGGCGCCCATCAGGCCGACATTGCGGATATCGATCACGTTCGGCAGGCCCTTCAGCGCATGCAGCGCATCGCGCCAGTAGTCGGCGAATTTGGCGCCGCGCGTCAAAAGCCCCTCGTCCTTGTAGATGTCGAGCGTGGCAAGGCCCGCCGCGCATGCCACCGGATGAGCCGAATAGGTGTAGCCGTGGAACAGCTCGATCTGGCTCTCGGGACCGGTCATCAGGCCGTCATGCACCTTGCGGCTGGCGAACAGCGCACCACAGGGAATCGTGCCATTGGTGATGCCTTTGGCGGTCGTCATCATGTCCGGCGTGACGCCGAAGAAATCGGCGGCGAACGGCGTTCCGAGGCGGCCGAAGCCGGTGATGACCTCGTCGAAGATCAAGAGAATGCCGTGCTTGTCGCAGAGCTGGCGCAGCCTCTGCAGATAGCCCTGCGGCGGCGGCAGCACCGCGGTCGAGCCCGGCACCGGTTCGACGATCACGGCTGCGATCGTATCGGCGCCGTGCAGCGCCACCAGTCGCTCGACGTCGTCGGCAAGCTCGGCGCCGTGCTTCGGCAGGTCCCTGGAGAAGGCGTTGCGCTCGAGATCGTAGGTGTGGCGGATGTGGTCGACGCCGGGCAGATGGGTGGCAAAGGCGCGGCGGTTGGCAACCATGCCGCCGACCGACATGCCGCCGAAACCGACGCCGTGATAGCCGCGCTCCCTGCCGATCAGGCGCGTGCGGGTCGGCTGGCCCGTCGCGCGATGATAGGCGAGCGCAATCTTCAAGGCGGTGTCGACCGACTCCGAGCCGGAATTGGTGAAGAAGATGCGATCGAGCCCCTTCGGCGCGATCTCGGCAAGACGCCGCGCGAAATCGAAGGCGATGGGATGGCCCATCTGGAACGACGGTGCGAAATCGAGATTCATCAGCTGCCGCTCGACGGCGGCTGCGATCTGCTTGCGGCCGTGGCCGGCATTGACGCACCACAGCCCCGCCGAGCCGTCGATCACCTTGCGGCCGTCGACGCTGGTGTAATACATGCCCTCGGCGGAGGCGAACAGCCGCGGCGTTTCCTTGAACTGCCGGTTCGCCGTGAACGGCATCCAGAAGGCCTGAAGGTCAAGGGTGTTGGGAATCTGGTGAACCGTCACGGCGCGACTCCTTCCTTATGGAATCCATATACGGGTTAGCCGTCCCACGGGCGAGAACACGCAACAAGTCCTTTTCTGCTCTGGCTTAAGGCATTGATTTTACTTAATCGATTAGGTCATATTTGCTCGATCCGCAACACCAGCAACACGAGAAACCCGATGAGCGACGATATCGGCGCACGCCTCCGCTTCGTCCGCAGCCGCCACAAGCTGTCGCAGCGGGAGCTCGCCAAGCGCTCCGGCGTCACGAATTCGACGATCTCGCTGATCGAATCGAGCCAGATGAATCCGTCGGTCGGCGCGCTCAAGCGCATCCTTGACGGCATCCCGATGGGCCTGGCGGAATTCTTCGCCATCGAGCCTGAGCGGCCGCGCAAGGCGTTCTACCGCGCCGACGAGCTGACCGAGATCGGCAAGAAGCCGATCTCCTATTTGCAGGTCGGCGACAATCTGTTCGGCCGCGCGCTGCAGATCCTGCATGAGCGTTACGGCCCCGGCGGAGATACCGGCCGCGTGCCGCTGGTGCATGACGGCGAGGAAGGCGGCGTCGTGATCTCCGGCCGGCTGGAGGTGACGGTCGACGGCGAGCGGCGCATCCTCGGCCCCGGCGACGCCTATTATTTCGAAAGCCGCCGGCCGCATCGCTTCCGCTGCATCGGCAACAAGCCATGCGAGGTGATCAGCGCCTGCACGCCGCCGACGTTCTAGAACTCATCCTTCCCGTCATGGGTGGGGCCCGGCCGTCCACGTATTCCTAGAATCCAAGTAACCAGCTTATTCATCGGAGCAAGCATGAGCGTCTACATCATCGCCCAACTGAAATTCACCCGGCGCGAGCGCTACGACCGCTACCAACAGCGCTTCATGGGCGTTTTCAAGAATTTCAGGGGCAAGCTGCTCGTCGCCGACGAGCACCCGGTCGTCACCGAAGGCGACTGGCCGCGCGACAAGGTCGTGATCATGGAATTTCCCGATGCCGAGGCGGCAAGGGAATTCCAGGAGTCGCCGGAGTACCAAGAGATTGCGGTCGATCGGAAGGCGGGCGCCGATGCGGTGGTGCTGACGGTAAGAGGATTGAAGTAATGGCGACTACTGACCCAACCTCCGCTGTCGTCCCTGCGAACGCAGGGATCCATCACCACCAGGATCAAGTTGTTAAAGTGAATTGGAGCCACTTCCCTCGTAGCAACTCAATCCTGTAGTTATTGGTCCCGGCTCGCGCTTCGGCCGCGACGACAGAGAATTTGCTGATGCAGTTTTCAACTTGACTTACCGCCCGCTGAAACTCGCCTTCCGTTTCTCCACGAACGCCGCGCGGCCTTCCAGCGCATCGGCGCTCTGACGCACTTCGGATTGCACCTCGATCTCGCGGCGGAATTGCGCAGCATAGGTGGCGTGCTCGC
>JAEZEU010000055.1 GCA_023432885.1 Pseudomonadota bacterium
GAAACTTCCAGCGTCTGCAGCCCGATGAAGCGGCCGATGCCGTGGTCGACGTGGACGACGATATCGCCGGCGGAAAGGCTCGTGATCTCAGAGATGAAATTGTCGAGCTTGCGACTGGCCTTGCGCGGCCGCACCAGGCGGTCGCCCAGAATGTCCTGCTCGCTGATCACGGCGACATTTTCAGTCTCGAAGCCGGATTCCATGCCGACCACGGCGAGCATCGCTTCGTTACGGGGAGTTGCCTGCACCATGCGCCAGGTGTTGACGCTGGTGATGTTGGCGAGCTTGTGATCCGTAAGCATGCTCGTCATGCGATCGCGCGAGCCTTCGCTCCACAGCGCGACGACGACCTTCTTGCGCTGCGACTGAAGCGCAAGGATATGCGCCACGACAGCCTCGAACACGTTGACCGAGCTGTCCGCCCGCTCCGGCGCAAAATTGCGGCCCTGCCGCGCGCCGGCATCGAACACATCGGTCGTGCCTTCCGGCATCGCGAACGGCGTCAGCCGCGCCAAAGCGGCTTCGCCTAGTCGTTTCTGCCATTCGTCTTCAGTCAGGTACAGCCGGTCCGGCGGCAGCGGCTTGTAGATCGCTCCGCTTCCGGGGTGATCCATCGCCTCGCGCCGCGCTTCGTAGTAATCGGCGATCTGCTTGAATCGCTCGCGCGCGGCGTCCTCGCCCTGCGGCTCGATCGCGATCGGTGCGCCATCGAGATAGTCGAACAGCGTGTCCATCCGCTCCTGGAAAAGCGGCAGCCAGTGTTCCATGCCGGGATGGCGCCGGCCCTCGGTAACCGCCTCGTAGAGCGTATCGCCGCGTTCCGGCGCACCGAAGGCTGCGACATACCCCATTCGGAAACGCCGGATGGTTTCGGTGACGAGCTGGAATTCCGATACCGGGACCAGATCGAGCCCGCGCATGTCGAGCATGGTGCGCTGGGTTTCCGCATCAAAGCTGCGGATCGATTCCAGGGAATCGCCGAAGAAATCGAACCGCACGGGCATGTCGAGCCCGGCTGGAAACAGATCGAGGATACCGCCGCGCACGGCGTATTCGCCGGGCTCGCGCACGGTGGAGGACCGGCCATAGCCATTGTGCTCGAGCCAGGCGATGATGGAATCCATCGGTACGACATTGCCGGGCGCCACCGACAGCGCCTGTGCCGCCATGTTGTCGCGCGCGGGCACGCGTTGCGTCGCGGCGTTGACCGTTGTCAGCACGATCAAGGGTTTGTCGCTGCCGGTCAGCCGCGACAGCTTTGCCAAGGTGGTCAGCCGCTGCGCGAGGACGCCGCCATGCGGCGAGACGCGGTCATAGGGCTGGCAGTCCCAGGCCGGGAACTGCATGACGGGCAAGTCCGGCGCAAAGAACTCCAGCGACCGGGCGAGCTGCTGCATGCGCGGCCCGTCCCGGCAAATCACGGCAAGGCTTACCGCCGGCCGATTCGGCTGCGCGGCCACCGCACGCGCCAGATCCGATACGATTAGTCCCTCGGCGCCCTCGGCGACATTGGCAAAGGTAAGCGGGCGGCCGGGCGCGAGGCGCGCGGCAGGCGATTTGGCCGGCTGTTTCATGCGTCCTGGTCCACCGCGCGAAATGCCTTGATGCGACCGAACAGTGCGCTGGCATGTTCCGCCGGCAGCGCCCTCTCCCCTGTCAGCGCCGCATAGAGATCGGGATCAGGCAATTCGATAAGGCGTTCCAGCGTCCCCAATTCGTCGGCGGAGAGCGTTGCGATCTCGGCGTCGGCAAAGCGGCCGAGGATCAGGTCCATTTCGCGCGTCCCGCGGTGCCAGCACCGAAATAGGAGCCGTTTGCGGCGATCGTCCAGTCCGCCGCTCGATCTCGTCGTACCTGTCATTCTCAAGCCCAATGCAACGCCAAAAGCCCGGACGTGCCGGGCGGGGTTGATATAGCGACGCCACGTGCCGATGTCAGCCCTTCCGTTGCCGGAATTATCAACTGTTGCATCCGTGCCGGGCTTGACGGCACGCACCCGCACATGACGGATGATGCGATGCGCCCCGCTCTGCTCAATCCGCTGGTCGCGCCGGTCACGAGCCTCCCGGGCGTCGGGCCAAAGCAGGACAAGCTGCTGCGCTATCTGCTCGACCGTAGCGAGACACCGCGACTGGTAGACCTCCTGTTGCATCTGCCGGCCAGCGTGATCGACCGGCGGGCGCGGCCGAAGATTCGCGAGGCTTCAGCCGGAACCGTGGTGACGCTGGAAGTTACCGTCGATCGCCATCGCCCGCCCCCACCGCGCAATTCGCGGGCGCCGTACCTCGTCTATGCCAGCGACGAGACCGGCGAAGTGGTGCTGACCTTCTTCCGCGCCAAGCCCGGCTACGTCGAAAAGCTGCTGCCCGTCGGCGCCAAGCGGTACGTCTCCGGCACGCTGCAGTTCTATGACGGCATGCCGCAAATGGTGCATCCAGATCGGATCGTCGATGAGGCCGCCTTCGCACAGCTCTCCGGCATCGATCCCGTCTATCCCCTCACCGAGGGCCTCGCGCTGGGCTCGCTGCGCCGCGCGGTCGGCCAGGCCTTGCAGAAGCTGCCGGCGCTTCCGGAATGGATCAGCCCGGACGTGATCCGCCGCTGCAAGTTCCCGCCGATCGCAGAGGCGTTCCGTCGCGTGCACCAGCCGGTCGAAGTCACCGATATCCTGCCCGATGGCCCGTTCTGGTCGCGGCTGGCCTTTGATGAACTGCTTGCGGGCCAACTCGCGCTGGCGCTGATCCGCGCGCAATTGCGCCGGCCCGCTGGCGAGCGCAATGCCGGCGACGGACATCTGCGCAGGGCGATCATCGACGCGCTGCCCTATGCCCTGACCACCTCGCAGCGGCAGGCCGTTGCAGCCATCACCGACGACTTGCGCCAGCCTGTGCGCATGCTGCGGCTGCTACAGGGCGATGTCGGCTCAGGCAAGACCGTAGTGGCGCTGCTCGCCGCCGCGGCGGTGACCGAGGTCGGCAAGCAGGCGGCGCTGATGGCCCCGACGGAAATCCTGGCGCGCCAGCACATCAAGACCATCGCGCCGCTTGCCGAGCGCGCCGGGCTGCGGACCGCGATCCTGACCGGCCGCGAGAAAGGCAAGGAGCGCCGAGACATCCTCTCGCGCCTGGAGGCAGGCGAGATCGATCTTCTGGTCGGCACGCACGCCCTGATCCAGGACGATGTCGTCTACAGGTCGCTGGCGCTGGCCGTGGTGGACGAGCAGCACCGCTTTGGCGTGCGCGAGCGCCTTGCGCTCACTTCCAAGGGCGAAGCGGTCGATGTGCTGGTGCTGAGCGCGACCCCTATCCCGCGCACGCTGGTCCTCACCTATTTCGGCGACATGGACGTCTCTGAACTGCGCGAGAAGCCGGCGGGCCGCCAGCCGATCGATACCCGCGCCGTGCCGCTCAGCCGGCTCGAGGAGGTCGTGGATGGCGTCGGCCGCGCCTTGAAGTCCGGCAAGCGCGTCTACTGGATCTGCCCGCTGGTCGATGAATCCGAGGCGGAGGGCACCGAACACCTCACCAATGCCACCGAGCGCTTCGAGAGCCTGCAGAAGCGCTTTGGCGATGCGGTCGGGCTGGTTCACGGCCAGATGAAAGGCTCCGAGAAGGATCGCGTGATGGCGCAGTTCGCATCCGGCGAGATCGGCCTTCTGGTTGCCACCACCGTGGTCGAGGTCGGTGTCGACGTTCCCGCCGCATCCATCATGGTGATCGAGAACGCCGAGCGCTTCGGGCTTGCCCAAATGCACCAGCTGCGCGGACGGATCGGGCGCGGCTCGGAAGCATCGACCTGCCTGCTGCTCTACAAGGAGCCGCTCAACGAGATGTCCAAGGCGCGGCTGAACGTGATCCGCGAGACCACGGACGGCTTTCGGATCGCCGAGGAGGATCTGAAGCTGCGCGGCGAAGGCGACGTGCTCGGCGTGCGCCAGAGCGGCCTGCCAGGCTACCGCATCGCGCGCTCGGACGTGCACGGCCAACTGATTACGCAGGCGCGCGACGAGGCGCTGCGCATTATGAAGGACAATCCCAAACTCACAGGAGAGCGCGGCGAACCGCTGCGCTGTCTGCTGTATCTGTTCGAGCGCGACGAAGCGGTTCCGCTGATCGGCGCCGGCTAAAGCATGATGAAATCAGGTTCAGCTGGAGCGGCATCGGAGGTGAGGTTCACCTCTTCCTTCGGGAGAGGTGGATCGAGTTTGTCGGACTATCGATTCAACCAAATGCCATTGTGCGTTAGTCGACCTTCGCGGGCTGCGGCTGCAAGGCACCGGAATTCGCGGCGCGCGCGGCGTTGGCCATGCCGGCAAGCGCGGCGATCTTCTTCTGCTGCTCCGAGCCCGGCTGCACCACGCCGGCAGACATGATCAGGGTCGCTGCGGCCTCCGTGGACATGTCGACCTCGATGACCTTGCTCTTCGGCACGTAGAAGAAAAATCCGGTGGTCGGGTTCGGCGAGCACGGCAGAAACACCGACATGTGCTCTTCCTTGCGCGGCAGACTCGTCGAAATGTCCTCGCTCGGCGGTTGCGAGATCAGAACGATCGACCACATGCCCGGCGCGGGAAATTCCACGAGTCCGACGCGGCGGAAGCTCGACCCGTTCTTGGAGAACAGCGTCTCGAACACCTGCTTGAGGCTGCGATAGATCGCGCGCACGATAGGCATGCGGCCGAGCAGCCGCTCGCCATAGTCGACCAGCTTGCGGCCGACCAGATTGGCGGTCAGGAAGCCGAGCATGGTCAGCGCGAAGACCGCGATGATCAGGCCCGTGCCTGGCAGGTAAAACGGCAGATACGTTTCCGCCCGGTAGGCGACGGGAACGAACGGACGCACCAGCCCGTCCACCCAGGTCACGAACCACCAGGTCAGATAGAGGGTGATCGCGATCGGGCCTGCGACAATCAGTCCGGTCAGGAAATAATTGCGGAAGCGGGCCATCAGGCCGGGCGGGGCTTCCGGGGTCAACTCACCCGGCGTCACGGGAGGCAATTCTTGGGAGTTCATGAGGTTCCAGGCAGGCCGGACGGGCCCTTTTCAAACACCAGCTAAGCCATCCTAGCAGGTTTTTGAAGAGGCGACGGCGCCGCCCTACTCGACCGTGACGGATTTCGCGAGATTCCGGGGCTGATCGACGTCGGTGCCCATGACGACGGCAGTGTGGTAGGCGAGCAACTGGACCGGGACGGCATAGACCATGGGGGCAAAGGCTGGCGCCATGTCGGGCAGCACGATAGTCACCAGCGACTCGATGGTGGCCTCCGCGGCGCCCTTGGCGTCCGTCATCAGGATGATCCTGCCGCCCCGCGCGGCGACCTCCTGCATATTGGAGACGGTCTTCTCGAACACCCGGTCGTGCGGTGCGATCACCACCACCGGCATGTTCTCGTCGATGAGCGCTATCGGCCCATGCTTGAGCTCGCCCGCGGCATATCCCTCGGCGTGGATATAGGAGATTTCCTTCAGCTTCAGCGCGCCTTCCAACGCCAGCGGATAGCTGGTCCCGCGTCCGAGATAAAGCACGTCCTTCGACTTCGCGATATCGCGCGCCAGCCGCTCGATCTGCAGCTCGGAGGTGAGGGCCGCCGCCATCAGCCGCGGCACCTCGACAAGGCCATGCACAAGCTCGGCCTCTTCCTCGGCCGACAGATGTCCGCGCGCCTTGCCGGCAGCAATCGCAAGCGAAGCCAGCACCATCAGCTGGCAGGTGAATGCCTTGGTCGAAGCGACGCCGATTTCGGGGCCGGCGATCGTCGGCAGCACGGTCTCGGCTTCGCGCGCGATCGTCGAAGTCGGGACGTTGACGACCGCAAGCGTGTGCACGCCCTGCTCTTTGGCGTAGCGCAAGGCGGCCAGCGTGTCGGCGGTCTCGCCGGACTGCGAAATGAAGATGGCAAGATCACCTTTCCGCAAAGGCGCCTCGCGGTAGCGGAATTCGGAGGCGACATCGATTTCGACTGCAACGCGGCCCAAGCGCTCCAGCCAGTATTTCGCGACGTAGCCGGCATAGCTCGCCGTGCCGCAGGCGACGATCGAGATCCGCTGGATGTCCTTGAAGTCGAACGGCAGCCTGACGGGCATGGTTACCCGCTCGGTTGCCATGTCGACATAGCGCGAAAGCGTATGGCCGACGACTTCCGGCTGCTCGTGGATTTCCTTGGCCATGAAATGGCGATAGTTCGCCTTGTCGACCAGCGAGGTCGCGGCGGAATGCTTGGTCGCCTCGCGATGCACGATGGCGTCGGTCTTGTCGTAGATGGTGGCGCCGTGGCGGGTGAGCACGACCCAGTCGCCGTCCTCGAGATAGGCGATGGTGTCGGTGAACGGGCCGAGCGCGATTGCGTCCGATCCCAGATACATCTCGCCCTCGCCGTACCCGATCGCGAGCGGCGGTCCATTGCGCGCGCCGATCATCAGATCGTCCTCGCCCGCGAAGATGAAACCGAGCGCAAAGGCGCCGCGCAGTTGCGACAGCGTCGCGCGCACCGCCTCGACCGGCTTGACGCCGCCCTTCAGCATGTCGTCGACGAGGTGCAGCACGATCTCGGTGTCGGTCTCGGTCTTGAAGACCGTGCCCTTGTTCTGCAGCGCCTCGCGCAGCTCGCGGAAATTCTCGATGATGCCGTTGTGCACGACGGCGACGCGCTCGGTCGCGTGTGGATGCGCGTTGTTCTCGGTCGGCTTGCCGTGGGTGGCCCAGCGGGTGTGGCCGATGCCGGTGTGGCCGGCGAGCGGCTTTGACGCGAGCTTGAGCTCAAGGTTTTTCAGTTTGCCTTCCGCACGGCGGCGGTCGAGCTTCTCGCCTTCCAGCGTCGCGACCCCGGCGGAGTCATAGCCGCGGTATTCGAGCCGCTTGAGCGAATCCACCAGGAGCCCCGCCACGGGAGAGCGTCCCAAAATGCCGACAATGCCGCACATGCGGTCAAAAACCCCAAAATCGACGAAAGAGCGAGTAACGAGCGCGCGACCGTCTTAACGAATATCGCCCGCACCGCGGAACTCAATATTTGTTGCGTATTGAGACAGAGTTAAATCGAAATCTCAATGTCGAGGAGA
>JAEZEU010000087.1 GCA_023432885.1 Pseudomonadota bacterium
GCGGGCGCGTTCCTGATCGAGGCCGGCATTTCGTCGTCATATCACATCGCGAAGTTCTTCGGCCTGACCGGGCGCGTGCGCCAGACCAGGGCGCAGGCGGAAGCCGCAGCGATGAAAATGTTGAGCAGCGCTGCAAGGGAACGTGCGAAACAGTTTCCGGCAATCGCTCCAGTCACGCTGCAGGGCCCCGATCTTTCCGCGACGCCCCGGCCGCGCACCAGCCCGTTGCGCAACCCCGCGCCGCCAAAGTCGCGCCGCAGCTTCGATGTCAGCGGCCTCATCACCCGCGCGCTGACCGCGGCTGGATGGAAGAAATAAGTCGTTTCTTCGTCCTGCCCGGCAAAAGCGCGAACCGCGCTTAGATGTCCCGGGCATCCACGTCTTTGCATCCATCGACAAGGAGGCGTCGCTGGCCGGGACAAGCCGGGCATGACGAGCCTCTGGTCAGCCCTCGATCTCTCCGGTCAGGAACGGATTCGTCATCCGCTCCTGCCCGAAACTCGAGCCGGCACCGTGGCCGCAGACGAAGCCGATGTCGTCACCGAGCGGCATCAGCTTTTTCTTGATCGAGCTGATCAGCTCGCGATGGCTGCCGCCGGGCAGGTCGGTGCGTCCGACCGAGCCGGCAAACAGGACGTCGCCGACATGGGCAAAGCGCAGCTCGTCGGAGAAGAACACCACCGAGCCCGGTGAATGGCCTGGACAATGCAGGATGTCGAAGCTGAGATTGCCGATCGTGACCGTCTCGCCCTCATCGAGCCAGCGGTCGGGACCGAAATTGCGCACGCCCGTCATGCCGAAGCGCGCTCCGGAAGAGACGACATTGTCGAGCAGATATTTGTCGGCGATGTGCGGCCCTTCGATCTTCACGCCGAGCGCGTCGCGCAATTCGGCCGCGCCCCCGACATGGTCGATATGGCCGTGCGTGATCCATATCTTCTCGACTGTGACGCTGGTCTGCTTGATGGCTTCCTGAATCTTCGGCACGTCCCCGCCGGGATCGATCACCACGGCCTTTTTGGTGGCCTCGCACCAGATGATGGTGCAGTTCTGCTCGAAAAGCGACACCGGCACGATGATCGCGCCAGCCTTGGCCTTGGTCTGGGTTTGCTCGTTCATGGGACCACCATAGTCCTCCCGCGGGAGGGGTCAACCGAAGGGCCGGAGAACGCGGAGCCGTGGATATGTGGTAAGATCGCGCTCGACCGAACCATTTTGGGACGCGGGCGATTTCTGCAAGGGATCTCAGCCGCGCATTTTCACATGGACCAGGCCTCCAGATCGCCGCTCTCGGGAACACGGATCACCGCCCGTGCCTTCTTCGTCGCAGAGCGCATCAATACCGCCGGCCTCGAACGCGGCGACGTGATCTCCACGACGCCGCTCACCTTCCGCGTCGGCGAGGGCGGCGTCGCGGTGCTGTTCCGCTACGGCGTCGTGGTGCTGATCGGACTCAACGCGCTGGAGGAGGACGAATTTCTGCGCGGCCTCGAGCATCGCATGACCGGCGCGTTCGAGCGCCGCGAAGAGGAGAGCGCGAGCATCGAACTGGCCGCCGAGAAAGATGACCAGATTCCGCCGGGTGGTCCGATCTTGTTGCAAAGCCTCTCGCCGGAGCGTCTGGTCCTGATCGCGGAGGCCCTGGCCAAGAGCGTGGTGCTGGCGCGGCACGAGCGCGAGGTCGCCGCGGTGTTCGACAAGACAGAACCCTTTGCGCGCGAGCTTGCGAACAGCGGCCGCATGCATGGCGGGCGGCGCGCTATCCTTCAGCAGATCGGCAATGCACTGTCGGTCCGGCATCGCGTCAGCGGGGCGGTGGCGGTTTCCGAAAAACCCGACATTCTCTGGGACAAGCCGTCGCTCGAGCGGCTCTATTCGCGGCTTGAGGACGAGTACGAGCTGAAGGAGCGGGCAGAGGCGCTCAACCGCAAGCTCGAAGTGATCGCCGAGTCGGCGCAGGTGCTGACCGATATCATCGACACCCGCCGCTCGCTGCGGCTCGAGTTGATCATCGTGTACCTGATTCTGTTCGAGGTGCTGATCACGATCTGGCAGCTCGCGTCGCGGGGATTTAGCTGATTGCGAGGTGCTGGACCGCATTGCTCCGAGCACGTGGCTGGCCAAGGACGCCGCCCGGGAAAACGTTGCGATGTTCGATGCCGATCCGCGCTCGATCCTGAGCCTCCATCGTGCGCTGATCGTGTTATGCCGCCAATTGCCGGCGCTTTAGCTGGGCGAATATGTCCCGATCAAGGCCGACGGCGATCTTCTGGTCTATCGCCGGCAGAACGGCGCCGACGCTGTCACCGTCGCGCTCGATCTGGAGGCGCGGCCGGCATCGATCCCGGCAGGCACGATCATCCCGGGCCGCGAGGTGATCCTGTCGACATGACTGGATCACGCGGGCGAGCGCGTCGACGGCGCGCTCGAACTGCGCGGCAACGAGGATGTCATCGTCAGGCGGCCTCGCTCGCCGGGCGAACGCGCAGGCGACGGCGAAATCGTGTGGTCCTTGCCGCGACCGTGGCGTCAATCCACGCCCGAGAGCGTATGCCTCCATCGTTTTCCGTTCGTCGCCTCACACAAGTTCCCCGCGGTTCCCTGAGGTTGTAGGCGGGCTGCAGACTAATTTGCGGCGGCTC
>JAEZEU010000231.1 GCA_023432885.1 Pseudomonadota bacterium
CGTGGGCAACGCTGCGTCCGTTTGATCCGACTCTGGACTAATCCGGCCTGGCCGCGGTGGACAGCGAATGCTCGAGGAAGAAGCGCAGCATTTCCCTCGTTGCATCCGGTCCTCGCGGATCGGTGTAGGAGCCGGCAGGGGAGCCTCCCGACCAGGCGTGTCCAGCTCCGTGGACGTTCCAGTACTCGAAGATTCCGCGCCCGCTCGCGTCGATGTGGACCGTGCGGGTATAGGCGTGCCCTCCAGGCACCCGCGCGCGATCGACCTTCTTTCTTGTGCGCGCCGCTTTGACGAACTGCTCAAGAATTTGATCGCCGTTGCTTGGATGCACCGTAGCGTCGCGATCGCCGTGAAAGACGATGGTCGGGACCGGCGGCCGGTCATCCGGAACGGCGTTGCCGTGGGCTCCGCCGCCTTGTCTCATGGCGACAAAGGCAGAGGGAAGGTCTGTCGCGGCCCCGCAGGCGAGGCCGGAATGGACGCCGATTGCTGCGTACAGGTCGCTGTAAGTTGCTCCCATGACGGCCGCCGCCGCCGCTCCGGCCGACAGTCCACCAACATAGACGCGCCTGGGGTCGACGGAATAGTCGCGCATGATCTGACGCGTGATCCCGGCGATAAGCGAAGGCTCGCCTCTGCCTCGCTGCTGATCGGCCTTGCGAAACCAGTTCCAGCATTTGGCCTGGTTTGCTGACCTGTGCTGCGCGGGATACACAACAAAGCAGGTCTGCTCTTCTGCAATAAAATTCATCCGCGTACCGGCGGCGAAATCTTCCGGCGACTGAGTGCAGCCGTGCAGCATCACGACCAAGGGAATTGGCTGGCCCTGATAGCGGCTGGGGATGAAGAGCCGGTAGGCACGGTTTCCCGCAGGATTGCTGTAGGTACCGTCGATGAATCCTGTGCCTTCCGGGAACATGTCCCGTGCGGTCGCCGGGGCGTGCTTGCCCACACCTCGCAATCCCAGCCTGGATCGCTGATTGGTGCGCTCGAGTAACATGTCGGGCTGAAGCAAAGTCGCCGACGCGGTCTGTGGACCATGGATCTCATCAATCACATTGACCGTTGCGTCGATCGTCGGCGGCTCTGCTGCTGGGAGACCGGCGCGCCCGGCTGGCGAGGGCTGTGGCCCACTCTCACCCCCAAGCATGCGCTGAAGCAGCGCAGTAGCTTCTCCGAGTTGGCCAGCACGTGTGAGACGGGTGGCTTCGCGCATGAGGTTCTGGTTCAGCATAGTGTTGTCTCCGGACTTGCGTCGGCTCTGCGTATGAGCCCGTGTGGGAGGAGCCGATCTGACTTCAGAGAAGTCGCGATCCAACCGGTATCACCGTGTTCTGTCGGCCAATGCAGCCTTGACAGCGGGACTCGCATGCAACGCGCCCAGCACGCTGACGGAGGCAATCGTGGCGCGAGCAAGCTCGGGCGTGACGTCTTGGGCGATGGTGGCAAGACCCAAAACGTTGATGTGCAGCATCTCACCGGCGCGCCGCGCGGCTTCGAGGTCTTCGCGGCTGAAGTTCCGCAGACCGAGATCGAGACCGCTTCGGGCCGCGGACTTTTTCACCACATCCGCATGGCGTTCGAGCTGGTTGCGGATCGCGGTTCGAATGAAGTCGGTGCGGTTGGAGTAAAATCCTTCGCGCACCATCAGGTCGACGTGACCGAGATCGACATAGCCGAGATTGATGGTGATTTTCTCGCTGTCGGGGGGCTTTGGCCGGAGTTCCCGGATATTGCTGGTCATCAGTCCATCCTTCTACCATCCAATTGGATGGCATGTGGAGTGCCGACCAGGTTTGTCAAGGCAGGCTGAGGACCGGCTTTTATTCTTTGAAATTGTGGACTCTGGTCACGGCCATACAAGCCTGCCCCAGAGACAGACGATCCGCTCTTACGCGGGCCGGCCCTGGATGCCCTAAACCGGCCGGCTACGCTCGATGATGTCGGCAGCGCCCCGGGCCAGGAGCTCGAGGGCGACCGCACGGCCGAGTTCGCGCGGACGATCCGCGGGGCCGGAACGCGACGTCTCGATGATGCGCGCACCGGCATGATCGAGCACCGAGGCTGTGAGCGACATGTCCGCGCCCCTGATTTCGGCGTGACCGGCCATCGGTGAGTTGCAGTGGCCGTTGAGCACCCACAGCACCTCGCGTTCGGCATCGGCGCAGGCGTGCGAGACCGGATCGTCGATGAGCGAAAGCGTCTGTCGCGTGGCAAAATCCCGCGCGCTGCATTCCACGGCGACGATCCCCTGCCCCGCCGCCGGAAGCATCTCCCGTGGGGAAAATTCGCAGGCGATGCGGTCGGCAAGGCCGACGCGTTCGAGGCCGGCGCGGGCCATGATCAGCGCATCGGCCGGTCCCACCGCGCCGCCATCGGGCAGCCGCTGCATTTCGCCATCGTCCAGCTTGCGCACGCGGGTGTCGGCGGCGCCGCGATAGTGGATGATCTCGGCTTCCGGAAACAACTTCCGCGCATAGGCCGCGCGCCGCACCGCGTTGGTTCCGATCTTGAAGCCCTTGCCGCGGGCGCCCCTGAAATCGTCGAGCGACAGCCCCGGCCGCAGCACCAGCGCATCCCCGGGCGGATCGCGCGACAGCGTCGCGCCAATCACGAGGCCGGGAGTGTCCTCATTGCCCGGCATGTCCTTCAGCGAATGCATGGCCGCCTGCAACTCGCCGGCAATGACCGCCGCACGAATCTGCGCGACGAAGGCGCCGCCCTTGCCGCCATGCGGCAGCAGCTTACCGGTCTGGTCGCTGTCGCCGGTGGTATCGAACTTGACGATCTCGACCGCAATGCCGGGCGAGGCGCGAACGAGCTGCCGCGCGATCTCTTCCGTCTGGGCGAGCGCCATGACGCTCTTGCGCGTGCCTATCCGCATGTGTGACTTCGGTTCCCTCGCGCGCCGCCTAGCGCGCGTCCTCAAGGATCATATCAGAGGCCTTCTCGGCTATCATGATCGTGGGGGCATTGGTATTGCCGGACATTAAATCCGGCATGACCGAAGCGTCGACCACGCGCAGGCCCTCGATGCCGCGCACCTTGAGCCGCTGGTCAACCACCGCGAGCGGATCGTTGCCCATCCGGCAGGTCGAGGTCGGGTGATAGACGGTCGAACCGGTCTGGCGGCAGAAAGCGAGGATATCGTCGTCGCTGACGACCTTGGCGCCCGGATAGACCTCTTCCGTCACGTAGGCCTTCAGCGCCGGCTGGGCGAGGATGCCGCGAAGAATCCTGATGCCGTCGATGAAGGCGCGGCGGTCGGTTTCGGTCGCGAGGTAATTGATGCGAATTTCCGGCGGCTGCGCGGGGTCCGCGCTCCTGATGCGCAGCGTGCCGCGGCTCTCCGGGCGCAATTGGCATACCGAGGCGCTGAAGCCGGAGAACGGGTGCAGCTTCTCGCCCATCTTGTCGGTGGAGAACGGGATGAAGTGGATCTGGATATCGGGCGAAGCCAGCCGCGGGCTGGTCTTGAAAAAGGCGCCCGAGGTGCCGGCCGCGATCGTCAGCGGCCCCTTGCGCAGTGCCGCCCACTGCATGCCCGCCAGCACCCGGCGGATCGGATGGTTGACGACGTCGTTGAGCGTGCAGGCTTGCGGACAACGGGTCACGATGCGCACCTGCAGGTGATCCTGCAGATCGTTGCCGACGCCTGGCGAATCCAGCACGACTTCGATGCCATGGCTCTTCAGAAGATCGGCGGGACCTACACCGGAAAGCTGCAACAGCTGAGGCGAGTTATAGGCGCCGCCCGACACCAGGATCTCGCGGCGCGCCCGCACGGTGCGCAATTGCCCGCGCTGTCTGTATTCGAGGGCACGCGCGCGGCGGCCTTCGAACAGGATGCGCTGCGCCAGCGCCTCGGTCTCGATGTGCAGATTGGGGCGGTTCTTCGCCGGCCGCAGATAGGAGAACGCGCTGCTGGCGCGCCGGCCGCGGCGGGTCGTGGTCTGGAAGAATCCCGCGCCTTCCTGTTTCTCGCCATTAAAGTCGGGATTGAAGGGAATGCCGGCTTCCCCCGCCGCCTTCACGAAGGCTTCCGACAGCGGATCATGGTGGCGCCAATCCGACACCGGCAACGGGCCGCCGGCGCCGTGATACTTGTTCTCGCCGCGCTGCTGGTTCTCGGCCTTCTTGAAATAGGGCAGCACGTCCTCATAGCCCCAGCCGGTATTGCCGCGTTGGCGCCAGCGGTCGTAATCTTCGTGCTGGCCGCGCACATAAAGAAGCCCGTTGATCGAGCTCGACCCGCCCAGCACCTTGCCGCGCGGCTGGAACACCTGGCGGCCGTTCAAGCCGGGCTCCGGCTCGGTCTGGTACATCCAGTTGACGGCCTTTTCCTTGAAGAGCTTGCCGTAACCGAGCGGGACGTGGATCCAGATGTTGGTGTCCTTCGGACCAGCCTCCAGCAGCAGCACCGAATGCTTGCCGCCGTCGGAAAGACGATTGGCGAGCACGCAGCCGGCCGAGCCGGCACCGACGATCACGTAATCGAATTCGCCGGAGTGTGCCGCCACGCCATTATTGTTGCTCATTCGTTTCCCCCGCGCGGCCGCCCGGCACGTTGATATGTCGGGGAACGACGGCGCCAAGCTGCATGGTCGCCCACGCGCCCGAAGAGGTAACGAGGGGCGTTTACGCGGTCAATCGCCGCATATGGAAAAAATCGATTTTCGATTGACGATGCTGACCTGTCTCGCCAATCTCCGGCGTCATGAGCAGTGTCGGGTTGAGTTTACGTGAAGGCCCGGAGGAGGAGGAGCGTCCAAGGAGCCTGACCTCGGCCGTGCAGGAACGGCTGCGCGCCGACATCCTCTCCACCCGCCTGTTGCCCGGCCAGAAGCTGCACATCGCTGGCCTCGCCAAGCAGTTTTCCGTC
>JAEZEU010000326.1 GCA_023432885.1 Pseudomonadota bacterium
TGCCGCCCGACGAGGACCAGACCCAGACCTCGTCGGAACCTGCACGGCGGCTGGTGACGACGATGCGCTCGGCCACCATGAAGGCCGCATAGAAGCCGACCCCGAACTGGCCGATCAGATTGGCGCCGTCCTTGGCCTCCTTGAGACGCGTGACGAACGACTTTGTGCCGGAGCGTGCGATGGTACCGAGATTGTCGATCAGCTCCTGGCGGTCCATGCCGATGCCGCTGTCGATCACGGCGAGTGTATTGGCCTTCTTGTCCGCCACGATCCTGATTTCCGGCGGCGCGCCGTCCGCGATCAGATCGGGCGTGGCGATCGCCTCGTAGCGCAGCTTGTCGCAGGCATCGGATGCGTTGGAGACCAGCTCGCGCAGGAAGATGTCGGTCTCGGAATAAACCGAATGCACCATCAGGTGCAGCAACTCTGCAACTTCAGCCTGGAAGGGTTGGGTTTCAGGCGCAGCGGTGGTGGTCGTCATGGGGGCTCAGTTCGAATTGAGGGAATTGGGAAAGTCCTGATATAGCGGCCCGATCTCTGCTGGCAAGATCACACCAATTGTCCTGTTATCCCGAAATCGCCGCCAGATAACGGCGGACGGAAGCGTCGAATGCCGGCTTGGCGCCGGTCTCGATGTTGCGGCCCCACCAGGCGCCATGGAGGCGGTCGAAAGCCAGCGGTTCGACCGCCCGCCAGATCGCACGCACGGCGGTGGCATTGAGCGGGATGTAATTCGGAAAGCTGTACATGAAACTCACCCAGCGGCGATCCATCGTCGCCATGGCGATGTCGCCGGTCAGCAGCGCGCCGCGTCCGTCCGCCCCTGCTCTCCAATGCATGATTGTGCCGCCGGCAAAATGCCCGCCGGCGCGGATCAGAACGATGTTGTCGGAGATGCGATGACTTTCGCCAGGCCATGTCACGATGGCGGGATGCGGCCTCGTGATCCACTGGCGGTCGTCGTCATGCAGACAGATCGGTACGCCGCCGAAGGCTTCGCTCCAGTCGGCGACCGCACCGTAGAAATGCGGGTGTGAGACCGCGATCGCCTTCAGCCCGCCGAGTGAGTTGACGTGCTCGACGGCCTCGCTGGTCAGCAGCGGTACACAATCCCAGAGCACGCAGCCGTCCGCTTCCGGAACCAGCAGCGCGCGCTGGCCGATTGCGAAGCCGGGCTCGACGGCGAAGCCAGTGATGCCGAGATCGTCGCGCCATGCCAGTCTGTGGCTCGCCCCAAGCTGTTCGCGCGAAAGCCATGTCTGACCTTTCCAGTTTACGAATTGCCGCTCGTCCTCGCAGATCGGGCAAGACGCCGGCGGCGCCACGCTGTCCGGAAATTGCGCGCCGCATTGTTCGCAGGTCCAAAGAGGCATTGAGGACTCCCTCGAGGTGTGACTCCCTTCTAACACGCATCGACGCCTCGGCTGGCGACGGTATGCGACCGACCGGCATTCGGGGAGACCGTCATAAAATCCGGTTGGCGGCGTTCCACGAAACATTCGCTTTCCGCGCCGGTCTGCGCGCTCCATGTTGCGGATCGTCATACGCGAACGCGTGAGGCGGGCCGCTCTCAATCAAACGTCGCGCTCACCGCGACATTGCAATTCAAACGCGACGACGCGATCGCACGATGGTCAGCATCGGCGAGTGCGCCGCTCAAACCACCCTAAAAATCCCGTAAAAAATCACGATAATTTCACGGCCGACCAAGCACGCTCGTTATCCAATTGGGGGCGAGAAAGGTGTGATGGTGACGCGCGGTGCCGATGCAATTTCTCGGACGGCTCTTCAGATCGAGCCGTCTTGCGTCCATGCTGCAGACGGCGCGTCGCCCGGTTTCCGCCACTTCCTCAACTCGCCTGCCGCTTCCCAACGCTTCCGCGCATTCGGAATCGACCCGCTGCAATCGCCCGCACACGTACAGAATATCCGCGGGCTGATGCACCGCCTGTCGCGGCGGATGGATGCGGAGATCGCCTGGCCTGCACATACTGACGCGTCCCTGCACCGCTGGGAAAACCCGGCCATCCCCTCGGGCTACACTTATCTGCTGCAGTTCGTCGCCCATGATCTCGTGAACTCCGCCATTCCGCTTTCGATCGCCGGACGATTGGGCGAAGGCACGAGCAACGCGCGACGCATGCCGCTTATGCTGGAAAGCCTTTACGGCAGCGGGCCGGTTGGATCGCCCCACCTCTACGCGCTCGATGCGCCGGACGACGACCGCCGCACCAAGCTCAGGCTCGGGCGGATGCGCTGGAAGGAGACGCCGCGTGCCGCCGGCTGCCCGTTCCGCGACATCGCCCGGGTCAAGGCGGAGAATGTCACGGGCGTCGACCGCAGCATCATCGGACATCGCGAGGCTCTGACCGAAGCACTCGTCGCCGACGCCCGCAATGACGATCACGCGATCATTTCGCAGCTCACCGCTTTGTTCGCGCTGCTGCACAACGGCCTCGTCGACCTGGTCCGTCGCGGCGAGCCTGTGACCAGCGCGAGCGCGCGCTTCGGGGCCGCCTTCCGCCGCTTTTTCCGCGCACGCGATGCGTTGACATCGATCTACCACAACATCCTGCGCAAGGACGTGATGCGGCGCGTGCTGCACCCGGCGATCTATGCGGCCTATTCCGGATCGAACCCGCGCTTCATGGATCAGTCTGATTCCGGCGAGTGGCAAATCCCCTTCGAATTCTCGCACGGCGCATTCCGCTTCGGGCATGCCATGGTGCGCCCGGAATACCGCATCAACGATCTGTCCGAGCACGATCTCAACAACACGCTCGAGAAGAACTCGATCAACGAACCCGTCAACATGCCGCTCGACGAAACGTGGATCGTGCAATGGTCGCGCTTCTTCGAGATCAACGGATCGCGGCCGAACTTCAGCCGCCGCATCGGCCCCTATCTCAGCGACGGTCTCGGCAACGACCACATCTTCCCTTCCTTCGACGCCACCGAGCGGGTCGGCCTGCTCTATCGCGATCTTCTGGGAGCAACGCTCGCCGGCATGTGGTCTGTGGACGCCCTGATCGCGGAGATTGCTGCGCGCCGGCCCGACTTCATCGCCCTCTCGAGACTGCTGGGCGACCGCGCCTTTCGCGTCGATCAGCTTCGCAGTTGGCTGTCGTCGGCCTCCGCCGCCTATGGCGGTCTCACACAAGCGGATGTCGAGACACTTTCGAACGATCCGCCCTTGCCGTTCTTCGTTCTGTTCGAAGCCATGGAGCAGCCGCAGGCGAGAGGCCTTCACCTTGGTCCGCTCGGCTCGATCATTGTCGCCGAAGTGATTTTCGGCGCCCTGGCGCGTGGCGGGTCCGGGGAAGAATCCGGCTCGCCGGGCTGGCGGTCCGCAAAGCACTACCCGACCGACGTCCTCGCGGGGATGCCCGATATCGAATGCATGGCCCGGCTGGCGGAATTCACCGCCGAGATTGCCGGCTTGCAGCAGGCGGTGCCTGCTTTTCTGTGAACGGAATTGTTCCGCTTCACGTAACATGAAGGAGAAAGACATGCAGATCGAAAGACTACAAGTCACTAACCACGAGCGCTGGGGCAAGCTGGTCAAGACCTGGGCCACCGGCGTCAACTACCTCGACGACGAGAACAGCTATCCGTTGCCGCAGACGATGGACGAATTCAAGGAGCAACTCGCCAAGGCCCAGGTATTCGCAACCGTGCCGGAGCGTTTCACCAAGATCGAATTCGTTTCCTCCGAGCAGGACACGATCCTGGTGCGCCTGCCGCCCAAGATGATGATCGAGGACTCCGAATCGCTACTCAACAAGCCCGGCTCGACCTATCCGCTTCCGCCGTTCTACAAACGCCTGTTCAACGGCCTTGACCCGGTTATTCCGGAAGAGGAGCGGCTCCGCGTCCATGCCGAGCGCATCGGCGACTATACGATCAGCATCTGCGCCTGACAAAGCCTCCCTACCGGGATGGCTGAACAATGCCTTGGACGGGAAGCCCGGCGCCGCGTAAGCCGTCGCGCAGGGCTTCCCATCGCTCAGTGATACAGATCGGGTGCGCCTGCAAGAGCCAACGCGTGATCGCCTCATCGGTCGGCGGGCTCGACCCGACCCAGAACGAACGGGTTCCATTCAGGAAGCGCTGCGCCTCCTGCTGCGCCAATTCCCGGTACCCGAGATGGTAAAGCGCGGCGGCACGCCATCCGCTGAGCGTCTTGATGACTCCCTGTGCCCGATCGCCGGCCTCGATCGCGCCGGAATAATCCCCGCACAGAAAACGAATGATGCTGTGGTAGCCCCATTCGAGATACGAAGGTACCGGCGAAAGCGCGAGCGCCTGATCGGCCCGTAGAAGCGCGCGATCGATTGAACCGCAGAAACCGTAGTAGGCCGCACTCGACAACAATGTCCAGGGATCGTTGTCGTTAAGCTCGCACGCGAGCTCCATATGCGGGGCCGCCTCGTTCTCCCGAAACGCCATGACATGAGACCAGCCGCAGCACAGGTGCGCCCGGGAATCGACGGGATCGAGCTGCACCGCCGTTTTCGCAAGCTCGAGCGTTTCCGTGGCCTTGACCAGGTCGCGAAACAGGCCCGGATGGACGAAGTGCTCGACATTGTGGATCTGCACGAGGCTGCTGTAGCAGGGCGAGAAGGTGGGATTTTCCCGGATGGTATCACGCAAGATCGCAACAGCCCGGCGCCAGCTTTCCGGATCGAACTTCGAGATCAGACTCTGGCCGCGAAGCCAGCGGTCGTAGACGTCGAGCGAGACGTCCGGCTCGCCCGCAAGACGCCGCAGCCTTTCGGCCGACAACTGCACGTTCAACGACGTTGCGATCCTGCGGATGATGCGCTGCTGGGTCTCGAACCAGTTGTCCAGACCGAGCCGCAGACTCTCGCTCCAAACGAAGAGGCCCGTCGTTTCATCCCGCAGCACCATCACCATGTTGATTTCGGCGCCAGCCTGATAGGCGGTAGTCTCGAGGCAGTATTGCGGCACGGCATCCGCCAGCGGAGGCGCCACCGCAGCAACAGGACGATCGATGACGCTCCATTCCCTGAAACGCACAAGCGAGGCAGCAAGGTGGAGGCCGAACCCCTGTACGAGATGGACGCGACCGCTGTCGACGCCATGCATTGCGAACGGCCTGAGCAAAAGCCGGGGCTTTGCCAGCGACGACGATGGCAAGGTGCGGACGGCGCGATCGTTCTCGGGATCGTCGATCCTGACGATCGCGGATCCGGATCGTGCGGTTTGAGCGCGGCGCTCCACTGCCAGATCGAATTCGCCGAGCTTGATCTTCGCAACGAGATCCTGCGTCGGCTTGGACGGCTCCATTCCGTAGTCGTGGTCGAGCAGGTCCCATAGGGCCTTGTAGATGCGGAGCGCACCTGCCATATCGCCGTCTTCGGCATGCGCCCTCATCAGGCAGCAGCAGGCCTGCTCGTGCGTGGGATCGAGATTGACGATGGCGCTCGCGATCGTCCTGCCCGGCTTGCCGGCGGCATCGGCGGCCGTCAAGCCGGCCTCCAGGTTCCGCATCAGCCGCTCGTGAATGGTCTGTCGCTTGGCGAGCACCCAGACACGGAACGACGGATCGAGATCGTCCACCCCTTCCAGCAGCCGGTCGTCGAGACGCGGGGTGTCGAGAAGCAGGGGATGAATGCGCGCGCCCTCCGCCTGCTTCAGGATGCTTTCGATATCGACCTCGACCTGCCCGTGGTCGAAACCGAGGGTCAGACGGCCGGCGCTGAACCCCCCAAATCCGGCCTCATCGAGAACCTGGCGCAGTTCGCGCACGACCTGGCGCAGCGAGGCGCGCGCCTTTTCCTCGTCCGACCGGCTCCACAACAATCCGACCAGCCGCTCGCGGCTTTCCCGCTTGGACTCCGACAGAGCGAGATAGCCGAGCACCGCGGCGGCCTTGCGGGTCCGCAGCTCCACCAGGCGGCCGTCGAAGCGCAGCGCAAGACGGCCGACCAGCGAAATAGACAGGCGCCGCGCACCTTCCGGCGCGACGACCGGCTCCCTCGCAGTTGCAATGCCTCTCATCGGAAAAGTTTCGCTGCGGGCTCAAGCCGCGTCAAGCCATATGAACGCCAACTAGATCAAGGGGATACCGCCGGTGTGGACTTCTCCGCCGCCACTTTGCGCGATCATGGCGGAAAGCCGTGACGTGACAATGCCGGACGGTTCGGCCAGCAAAGCAGGCGCGATGATTCGTGCCACGGGAACGGCGAAGTGCGGCCGCGTCAGATCCAAACCATAGGCCTCGATGCCGAGTTCCCCGAGGCGCCGCACGATGAGATGCAGCGCGGCTTGCGCATCCGAAGCATCGATCGCGATGTGTTCTGCGGTCGCGGGAACGGGATGCAGCAACGCGCAGCTGCCAGTATCGATCGCCGTGGCGCGTCGCAGATGGCTCAGGTCTTTCGCGTTGAGCGCGGCATCGCCACACTCGCGGCGCTTGGCCTCGACCACCGCATGCGCGAGTTCGATCTGGCACATCTCCAGTACGGCGGAGCGGGCAGCCGCCTGCAGTGTCCGCCGCGCGGCGAGGCCAAAGGCAAGGCCGAACCCGTCAGGCCGGCATGACAGCGCCGCCACCGCAGGAATGCCGGTGTCGGTGGTGATGTCGAGCAGCCAGCTGCGCCGCTGCGCCGGGCTGCCCGCGCGAAGGTCGCGCAGCAGCTCTTGCGCGCCGGCCTCGACATCGGGGAGAACCGCCCTGCCCCGCCTGCCACCTCGCCACCACAGGCTTGCGGCGTCACGCTCGATCAATTCGAGCAGGCCATGCAGGGCCGCGGCCTCCCAGGAGACGCCGGCGGCGGATCCGATGCTCAAAGGAAAGGGCGGCGTAAACTCCTGGGCGGCCTGCGGCCGGCGCAGGCAGAGATCGGCCGGCAGCAGGACCTCGCGCCGGTCGGAAAGGCGGACCGCGCGATGCCAGGAGAGACCGCGCGCGCCGCGCGAAGACACCAGCGCCGTCACCAGCTCCCGCGCGGGACGGTCGAGCGCCTCTTCCGGCGCGATGCCATCGGCCGCGATCAATTCATCACCTGCACGCTGCAACTGCGACAGATATTCGATGCCCTCGCCGACGCAACCCTGAAAGGCCTCCTGCATCGTCAGCCCGATGCCGGAGACATTGGCCGGAGGACTGCCCTGATGCAGCGCATCGGCGGCCGCCGGATCGACCTCGGCGCCGAAGGCGGTCAGGCGCGGCGCCTCGGGCGCCGCCAGTTCGAACATCCGGATAAATTGCGATGCAGCCTGGAGCAGGCGCGCGCGATGGCGCGCCTGATCGTCCACTTCCGCTCCGGCCGGCCGGTCATAGCCGAGTTCCCCGAGCAGAAGATGAACATCGT
>JAEZEU010000357.1 GCA_023432885.1 Pseudomonadota bacterium
AGATCATGGCGTTGATGGCGGAGCAGCCGCCGATCACCTTGCCGCGGGGGTAGGCGAGCGAGCGGCCGTTGAGGCCGGGCTCGGCCTCGGTGCGGAACATCCAGTCGGAGCGGGGATTGCCGATGGCGAAGAGGTAGCCGACCGGGATGTGAAACCAGATCCAGTTGTCGTTGCCGCCGGCTTCCAGCACCAGCACGCGCTTTGTGGGATCGGCCGACAGGCGGTTGGCCATGATACAGCCCGCGGTACCCGCACCGACCACGATGTAGTCGAAATCTCCTTCAAGCCGTCGCATCGCTTCCGTCCCGCTTCACGTCGCTCGATCGCGAGATCGTTCTCCGGCCAATCTCGCTGACATCTCTGATATAGGACCTGACCGCCTTCGCGAAGACCTCGGGCGCTCCGCCGCCGCACCTGCAAATGCCCCGGCTGCGGCGATCTTTTTAGCGAACTCGGCGGCCTGATCACCTCATTCGGTATATTGGGCGGCGCGGCGGGAACGTGCTAGACAAGGCAAAACCATCAAATCGGACCTGAAGCTCCATGCCCATTGTGAACCGTGTCGCCGACCTGCAGCCCGACATTCAAGCCTGGCGCCGGGACATCCACCAGCATCCCGAACTGCTCTACGACGTCCACCGCACTGCGGCATTTGTGGCCGACCGGCTCAAGGAATTCGGTTGCGATGAGGTCGTCACCGGTCTTGGCAAGACCGGCGTTGTCGGCGTGATTAAGGGCAAGAGGCCGGCCGGCAATCGGGATCTCAAGGTCATCGGTCTCCGCGCCGACATGGATGCGCTGCCGATCGAGGAGGAGACGAATCTTCCCTATGCCTCGAAGACGCCGGGCAAGATGCACGCCTGCGGCCATGACGGGCACACCGCCATGCTGCTGGGCGCGGCGCGCTATCTCGCCGAGACGCGCAATTTCGCCGGCACCGCGGTCGTGATCTTCCAGCCGGCCGAGGAGGGCGGTGCGGGCGCCGCCGCGATGATCAAGGACGGGCTGATGGACCGCTTCGGCATCGAGCAGGTCTACGGCATGCACAATGGCCCCGGCATTCCGGTCGGCCAGTTCGCGATCCGAACCGGCCCGATCATGGCGGCGACCGACTCCGTCGACATCAAGATCGAGGGGCTCGGCGGCCACGCGGCGCGGCCGCATAAATGCATCGACTCCGTGCTGGTCGGCGCACAGTTGGTGAGCGGGTTGCAATCGATCGTGTCGCGCACCGTCGATCCCCTGGATTCGGCCGTGATCTCGATCTGCGAATTCCATGCCGGCAATGCCCGCAACGTCATTCCGCAGACCGCTGAGCTTCGCGGCACGATTCGTACCTTGACCGAGGAGGTGCGCAGCCTCGTCGAGAAGCGCGTGCGCGAGGTTGTGGCGGGCGTTGCGCAGATGACCGGCGCGAAGATCGATCTCGTCTATGAGCGCGGCTACCCTGTCACGGTCAATCACGCCGAGCAGACCGACACGGCGCGGCGCGTGGCGCGCGAAATCGGCGGCGATGCCGCCGTCGCCGAGACCGACCCGATGATGGGCGCGGAAGACTTTGCCTACATGCTGGAAGCGCGCCCCGGCGCCTTCATCTTCTGCGGCAACGGCAACAGCGCAGGCCTGCATCACCCCGCCTACAACTTCAACGACGAGGCGATCGTCTACGGTACCTCCTACTGGGTCCGCCTGGTGGAGAATTCGCTGGCGGCGTGACGAACTCTCTCAGCCGTCATTGCGTCCTCGCTCCTCGCAACGAGGAAAGAACAAAGTACCGCACCACCGGTGCGGCGTCTCCTGTGCCGGAGAATATCTACGCGAAAAGAGGGTCGGCGCACCGCGCAGTACCGGGGCTGGACGGAGCCGCAGGGCGCGCCGACCTCATTGGGAACGTCCCAGGCGTCGGGGACGACCCAATGGTGCTGAGAACGCAATCATAATATCCATCAATTAAAGGTTGTACATCGAATTGTGAAAGTTTTTCCTGGTCACAGGACTTCGCGGTCCGGTTTTGGTTGCACCATTCAGGCGGCGTGCGCGGAACGTTTCAGGAATCTCGCCGCGAGCCTGAGGTCCTCGACAAACCGCGCATATTCGCGCGCTTTGGCCTCCTCGTCGGGTACCCGCAGCAAATAGGACGGATGCACGGTCACCAGCGCCTGCGTTGTGTGATCGAGTGTGACCAGCTTGCCGCGGTTCTTGTTGATGGGCGTGATCTTGCCGAATACGGACTGCGCGGCAGTAGCGCCCATTGCCACCACGAGGTCCGGCTTAACGGCGGCAAGCTCGCGTTCATACCATTGGCGGCACGCTTTGATTTCTGGCGTCGACGGCTTCTGGTGCAGGCGGATCTTGCCGCGCGGTACGTATTTGAAGTGCTTTACCGCGTTGGTGACATAGACTTTTTCGCGTTCGATGCCGGCCTCCTCGAGAGCGCGGTCGAGGATATTGCCGGCCGGTCCCACGAACGGCTTGCCGGCAAGGTCTTCCTTGTCGCCGGGCTGCTCGCCCACCAGCATCAGCCGTGCGCGTGCGGGACCTTCGCCGAACACGGTTTGGGTGGCGTTCTTCCAGAGCGGGCAGTCGCGACAATCGGCTGCTTCCGCGCGCAGGTCGGTCAGGCTGTCGGCGGCTCGTTTGCGAGGCATCGGGGCGTCTTCCCGCTTCTGCGCCTTGCGCGGTGCCGTCGCCTCGCGCTCGATCATGGCAAGCGTGGTGCGTTCGGCGTTGGCGATCAACGGTTTAATGAGCGAAGCCTCAGGCAGGTTCCGCCAATATTTCTTCGGCATCTCCGTCTGCATGGCTTTCACCTTCAGCCGCGCCGGATTGAAAATGCTGGCGTAATAGCTGCGCCAGGTCTCCTCCAGTCGGTCCTCGGTCGGAGCCTGCGATTTGGACACGCCTTCGGTGATGGAGATGACATGGCCATCCCAATGAGCACAGGCATCGGGGGTGAGGATCGACCAGGGCATGTCGGCAAAGCGGTTGGCGAAGAAGGGCGCGGCCAGCGCCACGATGTGATGCTCCGGCTCGAACCAGGCGACGAAGTGCGATTTGTTCTCGCGGCCGACCTCGCGGAAGCGGACGAAGGCATGCATCTTGTGCTCGTCGCGGCGCACGGCTTTCGCCATCGCCTTGACCTCGGCCACGTCGGGATCGGTCGCGACCTTGAGCAGGTCATGATTGCCGCGCAGCCGCCACAGCAAACGATAGAGCAGGGCGAAGCGCTCGTGGTTGCGGTGCAGGATCGCAATTTTTGCCAGCTCAACGAATTGGGCGGGCACGTTGAAGGTGCCCTCCACCTCTTCTAGCGTGGCGTCGGGCTCGACCTCGAAAAGCTCCGGCTCATTGCCTCGCACGGTCCAGGTCACCTCGCGCGGGGCGATGCCGTTCAGCACGAGGGTGCGCGCGGCTTTACGCCAGCCGTCAAAATCCGTGTCGCTGTCGAGGGTTATCACACGCATTAAAAGCCAAATCCGAGTTGCTGCGCCTTCGGCTTGAAGCGCTCGGCGAGTTTGCCGTCGAGCAGCTGCGGCGACGGGCGGTGATCGCTGAGAACGATGAAAGGCAGCGCCTTGTTCCGGGGGATGTGCAGCCGTGCCAGATCGGAGACGCGTATTGAGGTCACCCGGCGCGTCGCAATGATGCGATCGACCGCCCGGGTGCCGAAGCCCGGCACACGAAGGAGCTCTTCGCGGCTGGCGGTCGCGACATCGAGCGGAAAGCGGTGGCGGTGCCGCAAGGCCCAGGCAAGCTTCGGATCCATGTCGAGCGGCAGCATGCCCTTGGCCTGCTCGACGATCTCGCTCGCATCAAAGCCATAGAAGCGCATCAGCCAGTCGGCCTGGTAGAGCCGGTGCTCGCGCAGCAGCGG
>JAEZEU010000359.1 GCA_023432885.1 Pseudomonadota bacterium
AAGCGCGTCTCGAACATGAAGGCCATGGTGCCCGTGAGCTTCACCGGCTTCAGCTCGACATTGCTGGCGTGATCGAAGGCCTCGCGGTCCGGACCATGCGGCAGCATGCAATTGTGCAACGACGCGCCGCCGGGCACGAAGCCCTGCGGCTTGGCGTCGTAGACGCCGTAAATGAGGCCCATGAACTCCGACATGATGTTCATGTGGTACCACGGCGGACGGAAGGTGTTGTCCGCCACCATCCAGCGCTCCGGGAAGATCACGAAGTCGATATTCGCCGTACCCGCCGTCTCCGACGGCGAGGTCAGCACGGTGAAGATCGACGGATCAGGGTGATCGAAAGCGATCGCACCGACCGGCGAGAAGGTGCGCAGGTTGTACTTGTACGGCGCGTAATTGCCGTGCCAGGCGACGACATCGATCGGCGAATGCGGCAGCTCCGTCCTGAACAGGGAGCCGCCCCACTTTACGTAGAGCTCGCTGGGCGTGTCCTTGTCCTCGTAGGCCGCAACCGGCGTGAGAAAATCGCGCGAATTGGCGAGGCAATTGGCGCCGATCGGACCGCGCTCCGGCAGCGTGAAGGCGCCGCCGTAATTCTCGCAGAGATAGCCGCGCGCCGGCCCGTTCGGAATCTCGACGCGGAACTTGACGCCACGCGGGATCACCGCGATCTCGCCGGGCTCGATGTCGATGCGGCCGAATTCGGTGACGAGGCGCAGATTGCCGTGCTGCGGCACGAACATCATCTCGCCGTCTGCATTGTAGAAATTCTGGTCCACCATCGATTTGGTGATCAGATACATATGCGCCGCCATGCCGCCTTGCGTATTGGCATCGCCCGCGGTGGTCATGGTGTGCACGCCCTGCAGGAAGGTGACGTCACCCTTGGGCAGCGGCGCCGGATCCCAGCGCAGCTGCGCGATCGGCAGGTCGTACTCGTGGCAGGGCGCGGTGCGCCAAAGACCCATGTCGACCTTGGTGAAGCGGCCGGAATGCTTCACCGACGGGCGGATGCGGTAGAGCCAGGAGCGCTCGTTGGTGCCACGCGGCGCGGTGAAGGGCGAGCCGGAGAGCTGCTCGGCATAGAGCCCGTAGGCACAGCGCTGCGGCGAGTTGCGCCCGACCGGCAGCGCGCCCGGCAGCGCCTCGGTCTCAAAGCTGTTGCCGAAGCCGGACATGTAGCCCGGCGTTATCTGCACCGCGCTGCGGCTGATGGTTTCAGGCGAGGTGTTGATATTCATGGCTATCCTCCTCCTTGCAGGGCCGCCCACATTTCGCGGTCGCGTGCATCGGTCCAGATCACGGGCTCGTCGATGCCCGATGCCTCGTCGAAGGCGCGCGAGACGTTGAATGGCAGGCAATGCTCATAGATGGCGAACGTCGAAAACTTCGGATCCATCACCTCGCGCGTTGCCGCCATCGATTCCTTCAGACTGCGGCCCTTGGCGACAGATGTCTCGGCCGCGCCGTAGAGGGTCGTGACGAAGTCGCGGGTCATCGCGATCGCATCGCGCACGGTGGAGATACCCTTCAGCGCGTCGCCACGGCCCGGCGCGATCGCCTTGGGATTGAAGGCGCGAATTTCATTCAGCGTCGCCGGCCACTCGCGCAAATAGGCGTCGCCGCAATAGCAGGCCGAGTGATACTCGATCAGGTCACCGGACAGCATCACCTCGGCATCCGGCACCCAGGCGACGATGTCGCCGGAGGTGTGGCCGGCCCCGAGTGACATCAGCCGCACCTCGCGCTTGCCGAGATAGATGGTCATCTCGGTCTCGAACGTCAGCGTCGGCCAGGTCAGGCCCGGAATGCTTTTCGCGTCCTGGAACAGGCGGGGGAAGCGGCCGTACTCGGAATCCCAGTCCTGCTGGCCGCGCTCTTGGATCAGCCGGTAGGTTTCCTGCGAGGCGACGATGCCTTGCGCCTTGTAGGCGGAAGCGCCCAACACGCGCACCGCGTGATAATGCGACAGCACGACATACTTGATCGGCTTGTCGGTGACGGTGCGCACCCGCTCGATCACCTTGTTCGCCATCGCGGGCGTGGCCTGCGCATCGAAGACGAGGCAGCCGTCGTCGCCGACGATCACGGCCGAGTTCGGATCGCCTTCGGCGGTGAACGCGTAGAGATCGGGGCCGATCTCGGAGAAGGTGACCTTCTTCTCTGCAAGATCCCCGGTGGATGCGAAACTAGTGGTAGCCATCAACGAATTCCCTTGAGCCTATTGTTGTTGCTGTTGTTGCTGCTGGCCCGCGTCCAGCACGCGCCGTTTTGCCAATGCGATCGCCTCGCGAAGAACGCCGATGTCACCGATATGATTGGCGAGCACCAGCACGAGCGCCGCGTCGAGATCAGCGCTCTCGGCATCGGACAGGCCGCGATGTGCCTCGACGATGGCGCGGAAGGCGTCGTCAGGTTTGGCGAAATTCGAGCTGGTCGAGAGCGGCATTGCGAAACCTCAATCAAGTCCGCAGGCGCGCGCCAGCGCCGCATCGATGGCCGGGCGAGACGGCTGGCGGAATCGCGCGGCGACATAACCATCGGGCCGCAGCAGATAGGAGGCACCAGCTTCTGCGTCATAACGTTTGCCGGCCAGCCCTGCCGCGTCGATCAAACCATCCTGGGCGCCGACGCGGATGGTGCCCACGCCTTCGGGCGCATCGGCCACCTTGCCATTGCCAAACGACAGCAACGTGAAGCGCGTTCCCTTGCGAATGAACGCTTCGGTGAGGAACATCGGGTTGCCCGCGTGGTCGGCGACCGGCGCGTCCGGCATCGACGTTCCCGGGCGCGGGCCGCCGCCCCAGGCTTCCGCATCCGGTGTCGACAGCGGGGTCTCATAGACCGAAGGCACCGACAACCTGCCGCCATTGACCATACGCTTGCCGAACTCGGTTTCCTTGGCAAGTGACAGCACGGCCTTGCGCAGCCGCGCCTCCTGTCGCGTCACCGGAGCCATGAAATCAGTGGAGCGGGTCGATTCGCGGATGTTCTCGTCAGCCGCTGCGCTGCGTTCGATGTGATAGGTCTCGAGCAGGCTTTCCGGCGAGGTGCCGCGCAGCACGCGGTCGAGCTTCCAGGCGAGATTCTCGGCGTCCTCCAACCCGGAATTGGCGCCGCGCGCGCCGAACGGCGAGACCTGGTGCGCGGAATCGCCGGCAAAGATCACGCGGCCATGGACAAATCGGTCCATGCGCCGGCACTGGAACTTGTAGAGCGATATCCACTCGAAATCGAACTTGTCATGGCCGATCATGCGCGCAATCCGCGGCCGCACGTTTTCCGGTTTCTTCTCGACGATCGGGTCGGAATCCGGATGCAGCTGCAAATCGATGCGCCAGACGTCATCGGGCTGCTTGTGCAAGAGCGCGGAACGGCCGGCATGGAACGGCGGATCGAACCAGAACCAGCGCTCCGTGGGGAACGCCGCCGTCATCTTGACGTCGGCGATCAGGAACTGGTCCTCGAACATCTTCCCGGTAAATTCCGCGCCGACCATCTGCCGCAGCGAGGAGCGCGCGCCGTCGCAGGCAATGACATATTGCGCATGCACCTTGTACGGCCCTTCGGGCGTGTCGATGGTCAGCGCCACATAATCGTTGCGGCGCTCAAGCCCCTTCACCTTGTTGCGCCAGCGCAGCTCGATGTCAGGCAATTGCCCGACACGGTCGACCAGATAGGCCTCGGCATAGAATTGCTGCAGGTTGATGAAGGCCGGCCGCTTGTGGCCTTCCTCCGGCAGCAGATTGAACTCATAGAGCTGGGAAGCGCCGTGAAAGATCCTGCCGACGCTCCAGACCACGCCCTTGTCGACCATGCGGTCGCCGACGCCGAGCCGGTCCCAGAATTCCAGCGCGCGTTTCGAGAAGCAGATCGCGCGTGAGCCCTCGCCGATCCGGTCGGCGTCGTCGAGCAGCACGACCCTTTGCCCGCGCTGAGCCAGATCGATGGCGAGCGACAGGCCAACCGGGCCGGCGCCGACAACCACGACCGCGTGCTCCGCCGGAGCGGCGGCGGGCCGATCCTGATCGGGATGGCGCTTGTAGCCAAACTGGGCTTTGCTCTGCGGCATGGATTTGCTCTGGCCAGAGGCCGGCGATCCTGTTAAATTAGTCTCATTTGCAACTATCTTAAACTCCGTCCGTGGGGCGCCGTCAACAAGAATTGGAGCGACTTTCTTGGCAAAGACGCTGCTGAGCGAGCAGGCCGCCCTCCTGCGCGAGGAAGCGCCGCCGAAGAAGAGCGCGCGGCTCGATCTATTCAAGTTCGTGCCGTTCCGCCTCAATCGGCTGGCGGCGGAGGCCTCGAACGCGCTCGCCGTCGAATACCAGGAGCGTTACGGCCTCGACATTCCCGGCTGGAGAGTGCTCGCGACGCTGGGCTTCCGCAAGGAACCTTGCAGCGCGCAATATGTCGCGGAGTGCACGCGGACACATAAATCCACCATCAGCCGTGCGGTGACGGCGCTGATGAAGCGGCAGATCATCGAGCGCGTCGAGAACGAGAACGACCGCCGCGAATTCCGCCTGCGCCTGACCCACAAGGGCCGCGCGCTGTATGAAGAGTTGTTTCCGCGCCTCGTGCAGCGCGAACAGGAAATCCTCGCCTGTCTCTCGGCGCAGGAGCGGCGCGATTTTGCACTGTTGCTTGGCAAGCTCGAGGCGAGCCTGAACCTGGTGCAGACCAGCGAGGAAGCCGACGCAAAGGATGCGTACTGACCGGCTTTACTTCACGGCCGCCACCACGATCTCCACGATATGCGGCGGCTCGAGATCGACACCGATACAGGCGCGCATGGGCGGATTCTCGGTATCGACCCACTCGTCCCAGGCACGGTTCATTTCGGCCTTGCGCTTGATGTCGGCGATGTAGACGATTGCCGAGAGGATCTTGCTCTTGTCCGTGCCACACAGCGCGAGGCTCTCGTCGATGCGGGCCAGCGCCTTTACGCTCTGCTCATACATCGAGGGACTGACAGGATCGGGAGCAACCGCCACGGTGAAAGCAAGATCGTCGTGCGCGACAGCACGGCTGCGGGTAGGTGTGAGGCCGGCAAAGCGCGTGATCATGAGTTGTCTCTCCTCGTCATCCCCTGGCGCTCCCCGCGTCATTGCGGGAGCGCAATAACGTTCACTGCGCTTTATCGATGTGCTTCGCAATCACCGGAAAATAATTGTCGCCCGATCCTGCATCGATCGCTTCCTGCAGGATCGTGCCGATCAACTCCGCGCCGCGAATCTTCAATCCGGCATCGCTCGCCAGTTCCAGCGCGTAGGAAAGATCCTTCAGCGCATACTCCGTCGAGAATGCGCGCTCCGGGAACACGCCGGGCAGTATCGCCTTCATGCCATGGTTGCGCAGGGCGAAGCTGTCGGCTGAGCCTTTTGACAGCGTCTCCAGCAGCAGCCTTGCATCGACGCCATTATGCCGGGCCACCGCGACGGCTTCCGCGAGCGCGTTGACGGTTTCGAACAGCACCATGTTATTGAGGATTTTCGTCACCTGCCCGGCGCCGATGTCGCCGCAAAGCGTGACATCCGTGGCGAAGCAGCGGATCAAGGGCTCGATGGCGGCATAGAGCGGCCCCGTCGTGCCGACCATGACGCTGAGCGTGCCGTCCTGCGCCGCCTGCCGCGTGCGCGCGATCGGCGCATCGACCCATGAGGCGCCCTTGGCTGCCAGCTGGCCAGCGAAGTCGCGGGTCTGGCTCACCGAGGACGTGCCGAGATCGACGATCACCTGCCAGGTGCGGACGTTCTTCAGGATGCCCTCGCCTTCGAACACCGCGCGCACATGCTTGGCGCTTGGCAGGCAAAGGAAAACGAGATCGCTTTGCTTCAATACTTCCGCGACGGTGGTCGCGGCCTCGGCGCCCTCGCCGCGCAGCCGCGCCAGCGGCTCCGCCGAAAGATCGAACGCCAGCACACGCCGGCCGCTCTTCTTCACGAGATTGCGGCAGATCGGCTCGCCCATCACGCCAAGGCCGATAAAGCCGATGGTCTTGTACTCGGTCATTTTGCCTGGAACCTATTTCGCAAAGGACCGCGACGGAGGCAGATGCAACGCGAAGGCATCGACCTTGTCGCTGGCGCGCGGATAGATCTCGCTCACGATCGGATCGTGACCGGGAATGAATCGATCCGGATGGCCGGCAAGCCGCTCGACGATCTCCCATCCCAGCGCCATGTCGCCGACGTTGTAGACGATCGGGAACGGGCTCTTCTTGTGCAGATTCGCGTAGTAATGCGCGGCGTCCGAGGCCAGCACCACGGGACCGCGCGCGGTCTCGACGCGCACCACCTGCAA
>JAEZEU010000360.1 GCA_023432885.1 Pseudomonadota bacterium
CGCAAGCCGGTCTACATCCTCGGCACCGGCGAGAGCGTGGAGACGCCGATGGTAAGCCAGATGGAAACCTTCAACTCCTCGCGCGCCTTCAAGGTCGCAGGCCCCCTCGCCTTCAAGGAGGCCGGCATCAGCCACAAGGATGTCGATCATCTCATGATCTACGACGCCTTCGCGCACCTGCCGCTCTATGGACTCGGCGATCTCGGCTTTGTGCCTTACGAGGAAACCGGCAAGTTCATAGCCGATGGCAACACGCGGCCCGGCGGCAAGCTGCCGCTCAACACCAATGGCGGCGGCCTGTCCTACATGCACTCGGGCATGTACGGCATGTACGCGCTGCAGGAGAGCGTGCGCCAGATGCGCGGCATCGCGCCGGCTCAGGTCAAGGACGCGAAGATCTCGGTCTGCCATGGCGTCGGCGGCATGTTCGCCGCGTCCGGCACGATCATTTTTACGAACGAGAAGTAACCCCTCCGTCATTCCGGGACGCGCGAAGCGCGAACGATGGCGCGCAATAGCGCACCCGAAAATCTCGAGATTCTGGCCTGGTGCCTCGCACTGTCCCGGAACGACGGATCCAACAGGAGAGCCAAATGACAAAATCGCTGCAAGACAAGGTCATCATCGTCACGGGCGCCGGCCGCGGCATCGGGCGCGAGATCGCGCTTCTGTGTGCATCCGAAGGCGCCAAGGTCGTGGTCAACGATCCAGGCGGCGCCGCTGACGGCGCAGGGTCCTCGGCTTCGCCGGCCGAGGAAGTGGTGGCGGAGATCAAGAAGCGCGGCGGCATTGCGGTCCCCAACTTCGAGTCGGTGGCCGAAGCAATCCCGGCGAGCAAGATCGTCAAGACCGCGACCGATCATTTCGGTCGCCTTGACGGCGTGGTCAACAATGCCGGCATCCTCCGCGACATGATCTTCCACAAGATGAGCGTGGAGGCTTTTGAAGCTGTCATCAAGGTGCACCTGATGGGCTCGTTCTATGTCAGCCACGCCGCGGCGCGGATTTTCCGGGAACAGGAGAGCGGCTCCTTCGTTCACTTCACCTCGACCTCGGGCTTGATCGGCAATTTCGGCCAAGCCAACTACGCCGCCGCCAAGCTCGGCATCGTCGGCCTGTCGAAGTCGATCGCGCTCGACATGGGCCGCTTCAACGTACGCTCCAACTGCGTCTCGCCGTTCGCCTGGACCCGCATGATCGGCACCATTCCGACCGAGACGGAAGCGCAGAAGGCGCGGGTCGAGAAGATCAAGCAAATGGGCCCGGAAAAGATCGCCCCACTCTGCGGTTATCTGCTCAGCGATCTCGCCAAGGACGTGACCGGGCAAATATTCGGCGTGCGCATGAACGAGATTTTCCTGTTCAGCCAGAACCGGCCGCTGCGCTCGGTGCACCGCGGCGAAGGCTGGACGCCGCAGAGCATCGCCGAACACGGCATGCCGGCACTCAAGGATTCCTTCTACAAGCTCGACCGTTCGGGGGACATCTTCACGTGGGATCCGATCTGACGAGAGTGCACGGCGACGCATAATTCCTTTTCGCCCCCCGCGACGCCATCTGAGGTTGTTCGCCCGCATTATGCCGGAATGCGGACCGATGTTTTTCTCCCAACAAAAAATCGCGGGAGGAAAGCATGGCAGCTTCACTGACCAATTCCGGACCCTTCGCATCAGGCGGCGGCATCAATCGTCGCCGGATGCTGACCGGCGCGGCGGCACTCGCCGCCTCGGCCGCCACCGTGAGCGCCGTGAACGCGGAGTCGGTCGCGCCGCTCGGCCATACTAGCGCACCGACGCAACAGACCGGTCAATTGCCGCTGGGCCCCCTGTCCGGCAGCCGCTATCCGGATTCGCACCTGGAGTCGCTCAAGAAGCCCAAGGTCTCGTTCGGGTCCTCCGGCTTCCCGGCTTTCGCCGGCACCATGGCGGTCGAGCGGGTCGCGACCGGTTTCCGCTGGGCCGAGGGCCCGGTCTATTTCCCGGCGGGACGCTATCTGCTGTTCAGCGACATCCCCAACAACCGCATCATGCGCTTCTCCGAAGACGACGGTCATACTAGCGTCTACCGCCAGCCGTCGATGAACTCGAACGGCAACACCATCGACCGCCAAGGACGGCTGATCACCTGCGAGCATTCCGGCCGGCGCGTCACCCGAACCGAGCATGATGGCTCCATCACCATCATCGCCGACCGATACAACGGCAAGCGGCTGAATTCGCCGAACGATGCCGTCGTCACCTCCGACGGCGCGATCTGGTTCACCGATCCAGTCTACGGAATCGGGGGCTACTACGAGGGCATCAAGGCAGAACCTGAGCAGGAGAAGCACAACGTCTACCGGGTCGATCCGAAATCCGGTGAAGTCAAAGTGGTTGTCGATGACTTCATCGAGCCCAACGGGCTCGCGCTCTCGCCGGACGAGAAGAAGCTCTATGTCATCGATACCGGATTTACGGATGGACCGGATAACCCGTCGCATATCCGTGTGTTCGACCTCGATGTGGCGGGCGGCAAGGCGACGAACGGCAAGGTGTTTGCCGAGATGCCGAAACCCAGCATCACCGACGGAGTACGCACCGACACTGAAGGGAACGTCTGGTGCTCGGTGGGCTGGGGCGATCCGAACGAGGACGGCGTGCGCTGCTACACCAGCGACGGCGATCTGCTGGGCAAGATCCACATTCCGGAGACGGTCGCGAATCTGACGTTCGGTGGCCAGCAGCGGAACAGGCTTTATATCTGTGGTTCGACCTCGCTGTATGCGGTGTACACGAGTGCGCAGGGATCGATGAAGCCGTGATGTGTGGCGAACAGGGAATGGCGAATGGCGATGGGGTTTCCGTTCGCCGTTCGCGCTAAATTAGCCGGTATTGCGTAGTCCAGCGGAAATACCATTGATCGTGAGCTGAATGCCGCGCAGCACCTGCTCGTCGGAGTTTTGCGCGCGGTATTCCTTCAACAGCTCGACCTGAACATGGTTGAGTGGATCGAGATAGGGGAAACGCTGGCGGACGGAGCGTTCGAGCAGCGGGTTGCCCTGCAACAGGCGTTCCTGCCCCATGATGTCGAGCAGCGTCTCGATCGACAGGTTCCATTCCCGGCGGATGCGGCCGAAGATCTTCTCGCGCAATTCAGCGTCGGGTACGAGTTCGGCATAACGCGAGGCGATCGCGATCGAGCTCTTGGCGAGCACCATGTCCATGTTGGACAGGAGCATGCGGAAGAACGGCCATTCCCGGTAAAGCTCCTGCAGGAAGGCCATGCCCTTTTCCGGATTGTCCGCGATCCAGGACTCGACCGCCGCGCCGAAGCCGTACCAGCCCGGAAGCATCAGCCGGCATTGCGCCCAGGAAAACACCCAGGGAATGGCGCGCAAATCCTCGATGGCTCGCGTCTTCTTGCGCGAGGCCGGGCGGCTGCCGATGTTGAGCGTCGCGATCTCGTTGATGACGGTAGACGACCAGAAATAGTCCGCAAAGCCCTCTGTCTCGTAGACGAGGCTACGGTAGGCCTTGAAGGCGAGCGCGGACAGTTCCTCCATTGCCTTGAGATATTCCGCGCGCGGCGCGCTCTGCTGCGGCTGCAGCAGGCTAGCCTCCAGCGTGGCAGCCGCGAGGATCTCCAGATTGCTGCGACCAACTTCCGCATTGGAATACTTGCTGGAGATGATCTCGCCCTGCTCGGTGATCCTGATCTGGCCGTTCACGGCCCCGCCGGGCTGGGCGATGATCGCATCATAGCTCGGTCCGCCGCCGCGACCGACCGAGCCGCCGCGGCCGTGGAACAGGCGCAGACGCACGCGATGGCGCTCGAAGACCTCGACGAGGCCGATCTCGGCCTTGTAGAGTTCCCAACCCGAGGTGACGAAGCCGCCATCCTTGTTGCTGTCGGAATAGCCGAGCATGACCTCCTGTACCGCCCCGCGGCTGTCGACCAGCTTGCGGTACTCGTGCAACGCCAGCATGCGGTCCATGATGCCGCTGGACGCCTGCAGATCCTCGATGGTTTCGAACAGCGGTACGATGTTGATGGCGCTGCGGCCGGAGGGATCGATGAGGCCGACCTCCTTGAGCAGGAGCGCAACTTCCAGCATGTCGGACATTCCCTTGCACATCGAGATGATGCATTGGGGGATGACCTCAGGGCCGAACGCCTCGTGCGCTTCGGCTGCGGCGCGGAACACGGCGAGCTCGCCCAGCGTCTCCTCGCTGTATTTGACGAAACGCGAGACCAGCGGCCGCGCATTGCGCAGCTCGCTCGACAGCAGTGCAACGCGCGCGTCTTCGCCGAGCGCCATGTAGGACATGCCTGATATCGCGGCGTCGAGCAGTTCGGCCACGGTCCGCTCGTGCACAGCGGAATTCTGCCTTATGTCGAGCCGCGCCAGATGGAAGCCGAAGCACTCGACCGCGCGGCGCAGATGCCGTAGCCGGCCACGGGCGATCACGGCCGAATTGTTCGCCAGCAGCGAGCGATGGAGCACATCGAGGTCGGCCTTGAGCTCCTTCACGCTTGCATAGGGCGCGGCCTCGCCGACCGCCTTGCGCGTGGTCTCCACCTGTAGTTTGGCTGCGGTCGCCGTCAGCCGGGCAAAGATACCGGACACGGCGAGGCGGTAGGGCTCGCCACTGCGATGCGGGGAGGTGTCGGGCGAGCGTTCGGCCAGCGCGCGCAGCTCATCGGAAACGTCGGCAAGGTGCGCGGCGATGGAGAGCTCGGCGCCGAGCACATGCAGCTCTCCCAGATAGAAGTTCAGGATTCGACTGGACTGCAGGCGCAGGGTGCCGCGCATCACCTCTGCCGTGACGAAGGGATTGCCGTCGCGGTCGCCGCCGATCCAGCTTCCCATCTTGAGGAACGAAGCGAGTTCGCCCTCGCTCCCGTCCTTATTGAGGCGGTCCTCCAACGCGCAATGCAGGCCCGGCACCTCGCGCAGGAAGGTGTAGTCGTAAAAGGAAAGGCCGTTGGCGACCTCGTCGAGCACCGTCAGCTTGGTCCGGCGCAGCAGATTGGTCTGCCACAGCGTCAGCACCTCGCGGCGGAGCTGCTCGTCGGCGGCCTCGGCCTCTTCCGGCGTCATCTGGACACGTTCGCGGCGGTCGAGGAGCGCGGCGACCTCCATCTCGCGATCCATGGTGCTCTTGCGACGGACCTCCGTCGGGTGCGCAGTAAGGACCGGGCTGACCAGCGCTTCCCCAAAGAATGCACGCAAATCCGCCGGCGTGAGGCCGGCGGCGGCGGCATGCGACAGGGTCTCTGCCAGCACGCTTTCGCGCGGCGCGCCGGCAGGGCCGGTGCGGGCGCGCATCTGGCGGATGTTATTGTGGTCCTCGGCGATGTTTGCGAGATGCGAGAAATAGCTGAAGGCGCGGACGATCCGCACGGTCTCGCTGATCGACATCGAGTCGAGGATGGATTCCAGCTCCCGCCGCGCCAGCCGGTCCTCGTCGCGGTGGAACCGGATCGAGGTCTGCCGGATGCGTTCGACCAGGTCGAAAACGTCGGCGCCCTCCTGATCGCGCACGGTATCGCCGAGGATACGGCCCAGGAGGCGGATATCGTCGCGCAGCCGGGCGTCCTCGAGCGCGTGCGCCTCTTCAGCGCGCATGGCGCTGGCTTCGGTGTCGGTAGGCATGGTCTGGGGCGGCGATACCTGGGAGGACATTGGGCTTGGCTATTCCGGAGGCGGCCCGGCTGATCCGAAGTGTGCAAGTTTTTTGCCGCACTGCAAGATGAAGATGGAGGCGGGTCGTTTGTGCCGCCCCAGCAAAGGCCGCCGCTGCTATTGGTCCCGACCTGCGCCGGCTTTGGGCGCCCAGCGAAACCCATCAACCCGGGGAGACGACGAGGCTGGGTTTCACTTCGCTTTACCCATGCTGCGCAGCGCCGCTAAATCCTACGCCCTGCCCGCTCCCAATACGGATCACGCAAGCGACGCTTGAAGATCTTTCCGGAATCCTCCCGCGGCAGGTTGGTGGCGATCTCGATATGCTTCGGCACCTTATAGTCAGCGAGCGAGGTCTTGAGGCGGGAGCGGATCTCGACGACGTCGAGCGCCGCACCTGGCTGCGGCTCCACCACGGCCATCAAAGCTTCGCCGAACTCAGCGTCGGGAATGCCGAACACGGCGCAATCGTGCACGCCCGGCAAGGCATGCAGCACCGCCTCGATTTCGGCGGGATAGATGTTGACGCCGCCCGAGATCACCATGTCGCGCTTGCGGTCGCAGATGAAGACGTAGCCGTCCTCGTCGATATAGCCGACGTCGCCGGAGGTGATGAAGCCGTCGCGGTCGATCTCGGCGCGCTTCTCCGGCTTGTTGTGGTAGGTGAAATCGGCCAGTTCGGCTATCCGGGAGTAGATCTCGCCGATCTCGCCGACGCCGAGCACGCGGCCGTCTTCACCGAGGAAGCGCAACTCGGCGCCGGGCGAGATCCTGCCGACGGTGCCGGGCTTCTTCAGGGCGTCCTCCGAGGTCGCAAAGGTGACGGCGCTGGATTCGGTCGAGCCGTAGAACTCGTAGATCACAGGCCCCCACCATTCGATCATGGCG
>JAEZEU010000431.1 GCA_023432885.1 Pseudomonadota bacterium
CCGCGCGCGTACAGCTGATGTCGCGTGCGATCGGCGAGCACATCTATCATCCGGCCGGCGAGCACGCCCGCCTGCGCAACGCCGTCATGGGCGCGAAGTCGCAAGACGAGTGGCGCGACGACATCGCGTGGCTGTATGGCGGCACGGGGCTGGGGGATTAGGAGATCACGTCATTCCGGGGCGATGCGAAGCATCGAGCTGTGGGGCGCCCTTTCGCCCCTGAGAATCTCGAGATTCCGGGTCTGGTACTTCGGACCACCCCCGGAATGACGTGCTCAGTCTTACAGGCTACATCCTTAACAACGCCTGCCGGTCGATCTTGCCAGTGCCGGTCTTCGGCAGCTCGTCGATATACATCACCTCGCGCGGATATTTATACGGCAGCAGCTTGGCCTTGACGTAGTCCTGCAGCCGCTTCGTGGTGTCGTTCTTGTCGAACGGGCGGCTGTTCATCACGACGACTGCCTTCAAGGTCATGCGGCGGTCCGGCAACTCGGCGGCGAATACGGCGCATTCGCGCACATCGGGATGATCGGACAGGCACAGCTCGACCTCGAGCGGATAGACCCACTGGCCAGAAATCTTCACGAGGTCGTCGGCGCGGCCACGGAAGAAGTGGAAGCCGTCGGCATCGCGCACGAAGCGGTCGCCGGTGTATATCCAGCCGCCCTCGCGGATGGTTTCCGCGGTCTTGTCCGGCCTGTTCCAGTACAGCGGCGTGTTGGAATCGCCGCGCACCCACATGATGCCCTCCTCGTTGTCTGCGACGTCGCGGCCGTCCTTGTCGCGCAGCAGGATTTCATAGCCGGGCACGCGCAGGCCCGCGGCCCCGAGCTTCTTCTGTTCCGGGCGGTTACTGAGATAGATGTGCAGCGCTTCCGTCGAGCCGAGGCCCTCGACGATTTCGAGTCCCGTCAGCGCTTTCCATCCGTTGAAGACGTCGGCCGAAAGGATTTCTGCCGCCGAGAGGGCCATCCGCAGCGAGGAAAAGTCGGTGGCGGCAGCGTTCTCGGTCTTGGTCAGGGTGGTATAAAGCGTGGGCAGGCCGAAGAAGACGGTCGGACCAAAGCGTTCGATCGCCGCAAAGATCGTCGATGGTTTGGGCTGGCCCGGCAGCAACAAGCTCGCCCCGCCGACCGAGAAGGGAAAAGTGACGGAATTGCCAAAACCATAGGCAAAAAAGATCTTCGGCACCGAGAAGCAGATATCGTCCGGCTTCAGCTTCAGCACGTTGCGGGCGAAAGCGAGCTCGGAATAGGCCATGTCGTGCTGCAGATGCACGATACCCTTGGGCCGGCCTGTCGAGCCGGAGGAATACATCCAGAACGCCATGTCGTTCCTGCTCGTACCGGCCTCCGCGAGCTCGCCGGACAAGCCTTTCAGCCACTGATCGGCCGCAAGCGCCCTCGGCACCGCGTGTTCGCTCGCCTCGCCGTTGACGACGATCAGCGTCGCAAGTGGTGTGTCCTTGCAGGCTTCCGCATTGAAGCGAGAAGCGAACTCGGCATCGGTCACCGCGACTTTGGCGCCTGCATCGGAGAGATAGAACTGCAGGAGGTCCGGCGGCGTCAGCGTGTTGATCAGGAGCGGCACGAAGCCGGCGCGCACCGCGCCGAAGAATGCGGCGGGGTAGGCCGGCGTGTCGTCTAGGAACAGGAGGATACGGTCGCCGCGCTCCAGGCCGAGCGAGAGGAATCCGTTGCCCCATTGTGCGGCCTCGGTGCAGAGTTCGCCATAGGTGCGTGTCCCCGCAGGCCCCGTCAGCGCCAGTCGCGCGCCGTTGCCGCGCGCGAGATTGTCGAACAGGATTCGGCTCGCATTGTACTGGTCCGGGACGGCAAAGCCGATCTCGCGGGCGCCGGGGCAATCCCGTGGCACCTGATCCGCAATCGCGTGGGTCATGCCGATCTCCTCGACGCTTCGAAGCGAGCCATGAATTGCGGCGACATCGCGCGCAGCCGCGCATTGTCGATCCGGCCCGAGCGGGTGATGTAGCTGTAGGCGAAGTCCATCAGTCCGAGCTTCATGTGCTCGGGAAAATGCTCATACCAGTTGGCGCTGGTGCGCGCCGCGGTGACCAGCTTCTGAACGACCGGCTTGCGCTCGCGCTCGTATCGCGCCAGCGCCGCGGAAATGTCCGTCTCCGCCTCCAGTGCCTTGGTCAGCGCGATCGCGTCCTCGATCGCCAGGCGCGTGCCGGAGCCGATGGAAAAATGCGCAGTGTGCAGGGCATCGCCGATCAGCACCATGTTGCGATGCGACCAGCGCTCGTTCCAGATCCAGGGGAAGTTGCGCCACACCGACTTGTTGGAGATCAGCCTGTGGCCATCGAGCGTGCCCGCGAAGATGCTTTCGCAGATGGCTTGCGATTCCTCAACGCTCTTGTGCTCGAAGCCGTAGGTGTTCCAGGTGGCCGCGTCGCATTCGACCAGGAAGGTGCTCATGGAGGGCGAATAGCGGTAGTGATGGGCGTTGAAGGTTCCGCGCTCCGCGGTCACGAAGGTCTGCGACAGCGTCTCGAAGGTTTTTGTCGTTCCGTACCAGGCGAACCTGTTGGTGGAATAGGAGACCGAAGCGCCGAACTCCCTTTCCAGGGAGCGGCGCACGATCGAATTGAGGCCGTCGGCAGCAACCACAAGGTCATAACCGGCAAAGCGGTCGATGGAGTCGATCTGGCTCTCATAGCGCGGCGTGACTCCGACGCTGCGTACGCGGGCCTGCAGCAGGCTCAAGAGTTCCAGCCGGCCGATGGAGGAGAAGCCGACGCCGTCGATTTCGACACTCTCGCCGCGCAGGTTGAGGGTGATGTTGCGCCAGCTCTCCGTTCCTGGCGCGATGGCGTCTACGGTCTCCGGATCGTCGGCGCGCAGGAATTCCAGCGCCTGGTCGGAGAACACCACGCCAAAGCCCCAGGTCGCGCCTTCCGGATTCTGCTCGAACAATTCGACGACGGCCTCGGGGTGCCGCCGCTTCCAGAAATACGCGAAGTAGAGGCCGCCTGGGCCTCCGCCGATCACGGCGATGCGCACGCTTTCCTCCCCGTATTGACAGTATACTTACTGTCTGGAGGACAACGTAGCGCCCGCAGGCCGCGGACGCTACCCAAAAATCAGGACGAAAGGGTCAGGTCAGCCGCACTTCTTAACCTTGACCCCGTTCACCCAGACCGTCTTGCAGGCGACGACCGGCTTCTTGACGACGACCGCGCCGCGCGGACCGGCGCAGGCGGCGCGCACCACGCCATCGGCGCAGACGACGGCGCTGGCGGTGCGGGATTCCAGGCTCATCGTAGCGGAAAAGGCGAGCAGCGCGGCGCCTGCAAGCAGCAATGAACGCATGTATTCTCCTCCAACGGTTGTTATGACCAAGGTTCTGCGGATTGAAATCCAGTCCCTGCTATGGTCGCCGCCGGCTTGCTTGCCGGCCGAAGACCCGGTGTATTGATGGTTTTGCAGCAATTTTCAGTCGATCGATTCCTCTTGCAAGGAGTATTCATGGCGGAGATCAAAGTCAGGTGGCTTGCTTTCTATGCCGCTAATGTCGAGCCGGTCTACAAGGAGATCGTCTCCCATATCGAAAAGATGGTCATCGGCACGCTGATCGTCTCGGCCGGCGCGCATGTGTCGAGCGAGGAGCCAGCGATCCAGTTGTTCGGCTATCTTCGCCATGGCCTGATCGG
>JAEZEU010000497.1 GCA_023432885.1 Pseudomonadota bacterium
ACGCTCAACGACGCCCGCAGCGAGGCGGAGGCTGCCTTCAAGCGCGCCACCACCAAGGTCGCGGAGGCCCCGGCCAGGAAGAACGCCGTCCCCGGCGTGAAGGAGCAGGTCACGCTGCGCATCGACCAGGACGTGCTCGAACATTTTCAGGCGCAAGGGCCCGGCTGGCAGGACCGCATCAACGAAGCATTGCGCAAGGCGGCAGGGAAATAGCCAAAGAAAAAGCCCGAGCGATTGCCCGGGCTTTTTTGTTCGTTGCCAGCGCGGCTCAGCGCAGGACGCCGCCGACCACGCCACCCATGAAGCGTCCCACCGCAGCCGGATCGGGACCGCTATTTTGGCGCGGAGCGGGTGCTGCCTGGCCGCCTCCGCCGCTGCTGGCGCGGCGGCGCGGAGCCGGCTTGTCGTCGTCGCTGCTCGCCGTGGCGGGCTGGGTCGCGATGATCTCCGTCAGCAGCGCCCTGTGCTGCAGCCTGTTGAGGTAGCCGCTCTTCGGATAGCCGCGCGCGGCCTGCCAGCGCATGATCACGTTGCGGGTTTCCTGGTTGAACACGCCGGTCACCTTGGTGTCGAAGCCCAGGCCGGTCAGGCGGCGCTGCACGTCGCGACGCTGGCCCTTGTCGAGCCCGATCTGGTCCTCGGTAAGTTGGGATGATTCTTCGGTGAAGACGGCGGGATCGACGCCGGCCGAAAGGTTACGCGTCGCGTCCGGCTTGCTGGCTCCGCTCTGCTCGAGCGAGGCGATGCGCGACTGCGCCAGCGAACGGAATTGGCCGGTCGGATAGTTTGTCAGATAGGCACGAAACTCTTCGGCCTTGTTGGAGTCCTTGATCGAACGCCAGAACTCGACCTCGACCTCGGTGTTCACTGCGGCGACCTGGGTCTGTGCCGGGCCGGCGGCGACCGCGCCCGGAGCAGGCGCGCCGTTGAGGTAGACCGCGCCGATCAGGTTGGTGTGACCCCAGGGCAGCTGGCCCTTGTTGGTCTCTTCGTTGACCTGGGCGCGCACCGAGGTCATCGCCTGCTGGATTTCCACGCCGGGCTTGGTGATGTTGGCGAGCAGCGCGCGGGTGAAGGGGCTGTTGCCGCCCTCGGTGCCGTCGAGCGCGGTCTGGCCCGGGCCGGTCGCGAACGCAATCAGCGTGCCTTCGCCGGACTTCATCTCGGCAAGGCCGGTCTGCACGTTGACGCTGCGGGTTGCCGAATTCGCCTTGATCTTGGCGGCGAACGGGTTGTCGCGGCAGGCGTCGAGGAACACCAGCTTGACCTTTGCATCGCCCATGGTCTGGTCGAGCGTGAGGTCGATGTTGATGGCCGCCCCGAGCTTCACGTCCATTTCGGATTTGATGTCGGCATCGATCGGAAGCAGGTAATTGGTGCCAGAGATCGCGATGCCGTGGCCGGCATAGAAGAACACCGCGATGTCGGCACCTTGCGCCTTCTTGCCGAAGTCGAGCAAGCGTTCCGTCATTTTGTCGCGGGTGAGATTGGTGCCTTCGACGACCTCGAAGCCGACGTTGCGCAGCGCGCCGGCGATGGCCTTGGCGTCGATCGACGGATTGGGCAGCGGGGCCACGTTCTTGTAGGCCCCATTGCCAACCACGAAAGCGACGCGGCGCTCGGCCTGGGCGGCAGTAACTGACAGCGCCATGCAGATCAGGGAAAAGAGGAGGGTGAAGTAACGCATCTGAAATGCCCCTGTGGAATCGAAACACTTTGGCGGCAACGCTTGTGCTTGAGAATAAACGAAAAAGCCACGCTTCGCGCCACAAAAAAATCGGCCCAAATTATCCGATTCCTGCGGGCGCTACGATGCGCGCTTCACAATTTCCTCTACGTGATTTGGATCACAAACAGCGGCTAAAAAGAGCCGCGCGTCGGTTGCGCTGGTCTACTCAGCGTCCGGATGGTCAAGTGACGGCGCGGGCAGGAGCCGGCGTGGCCCGGAGATTCATGAGATTTCCCCCAAGGATCAAAGCCGCGCCAAGCACGGTGAAGGCATCGAGCCGCTCAGAGTACAGTAGCCAGCCGGCCAGCGCGGTCAGCGGAACCCTGAGGAAGTCCATCGGGACCACGACGGTTGCATCGGCATAGAGCAGCGCGCGCGCCATGCAGTAGTGCGAAACGGCACCGCAGAAGGCGATGATGAGGCCCCATCCCCATGCGATAAGCGACGGCCACTGCCACGCATACAGCGCCGGCACCAGGCTGCCGGTGGTCTGCACCACAAGCATGTAGAAAATGATCGTCAAGGTCTGCTCGGTGCGCGTCAGCGACTTCATCATCGCCACCGAGATGCCGAAGCCGACGGCGGCGAGGAGCGCGATCAACTGCCCGGGGTTGATCTCGCCGGTTGCGGGACGGACGATCATCACGACACCGACGATTCCGAGCAGGATCGCGAAGAGCTTCCAAACCGTGATGCGCTCGCCGAGCACCATCGCGGCGAGAATCGCAGTCCAGATCGGCATCGTGAATTCGATCGCGACCACTTGGCCTATGGGAATCAGCGTCAGTGCAAAGAACCATCCGAGCTGGGCGCCAAAATGAATGGAATTGCGCGCGATATGCTGCGGCAGGCGCTGGGTCCGCACCACGGCAAGGCCGCCGGCGCGCCAGATCAGTGGAGCGAGGAGGAACAGGCCGAGGCCCGAGCGAATGAACATCAGCTCGAAGACGTTGAGCTCGCGCAGCGCCTCGCGGCCGGCCACCGTGATCATCAGCATCAGGCTAAGCCAGCCGGCCATCCACAAGGCGGCCATCGATTTGGAGGGGGCACGATCCATCGGAGGAGAGGTTGTAAGCGGGCAGGAGGCGGGCAGGGTATGTTCGACATGGCCTGCCTTTGCAATGGGCAAATCTGCCGACGCAGCCCTGCAAAACGGCTCAATTTCGCTGTGGGATCAGGTACCTGGACGGTGCTAAGCAGGTCGCCTCATTCCGGGGCACCAATGCAGTGAGTGAACCTCAGATGTGCTATTGCACGTCGGGGAATCTCGAGCTCCGCATCTGCCCGCGGGCATCCCGGAATGATAGCGACAAGGAAACAAGCAAATGATGCGTGTCCTGCAGCCGGCCGAGTGGTCGAAACCGCGCGGGTTTTCACATGGCGTCGTGGTCGAAGGTCCCGGCAAATGGGTCGTACTGGCCGGCCAGACGGGCGGTGACGAGAAGGGCGAGTATGCCTCTGACCTCGCCAGCCAGGCCGGAACCGCGCTGAAGCGGATCGTCAAGCTGCTGGCCGAAGCCGGCGCAGGGCCAGAGCACATCGTGCGGCTCACCTGGTACCTTACCAGCAGAAGCGAATATCAGGCTGCGGGTGCCGGGATCGGCATGGCGTGGAAGGAAACTCTGGGCAAGAGTTTCCCGCCCTCGACGCTGCTCTATATCGACGGCCTCGTCGACGACCGCGCCAAAGTTGAAATCGAAGTCACCGCCTTCGTCCCGGCGGCATGAGAAAGCCTTGAGACATGAACACCGCACGAAAGACTACCGCCGATTTCGTCCTTGGCTTTGCCACGGGCTGGCCGGAACACCAGCCCGATATCATGGTGCTGTCGCTTACTACTCATAAGGGCATCCAGGATTTCGCACTCAACAAGGAGCAGGCCCTCCTGATTGCGAAGACCATCAAGGAAACCGCCGCCAGGCTCGACAAGCCGAAGACGAGCTGAGCTGGCAAATACGCCCGCGCATGCAAAAACGCCCCGGCGTGATGAACCGGGGCGTCAGTTGCCAGAGCCCGACAAGGCTATTTCGACAGCGAGATGTCCGCACCGCGGAACACGCTGTCCGCTCGCATCGTGACCGTCTGCTTGTTGCCGGCGGTGCGCAGCGAAATGTTGGCATTGAAGCCGGCGGTGCTCGCCACGACCTGGAAATTGCCGGCGCCGCCGCGGCCCTGCAGGGTGCCTGCGATGCTGCGGCTGGACTCGCTCCAGGTGCCGGTCACCTGACCACGCTCGTCGAGCACGTTGGCTGCCAATATGAACTTGTAGGCGTCGCTCGCACACGTCAGCGACATGGTCATGTTGACACCGGCGACTTGGTAGGACGCGCGGCAGCGCAGCCGCTCGCGCGAGCCGTCATCCAGCGTCACGGTACCGCCGCCGGACCAGTTGCCGGCCATGCCGGCGAATGGTCCCGATTGCGCATGACCGAGCGCGGTCGATGCGACAAAAAAAGCGGCGGCTGCGAGTGCAAGCCGCCGTGAATAAGCAAAGGTCTCAGCTAGTCGGCTGGTCTTATTGACGGGAAGCTTCCCATCGACCGCTGCACGGTACGCCCGCTGATGCGCCATTCCACTTTCCTGATCCGGAGTTGCCACTGAGTTGACCGTTGGCATATGCCCCATTGATCGAGACTCGCACAAGCCCCTCGCGACCAATGGTACCGGAAACCGCAGCGCCCGGCGCGGAAACGCGTCCACCCATAATCGTCAGGGTCGAAGAAGTTGAAGGCTCGCAGTTGCCGTTCTTGGTCACCACGGTGACATTCCATGTGCCGTCATACGGATGTCCGGCGAAAGCAGGCACTGCGGTAATGGAGGTAAAAAGGGAAGCACAAACAAGCAGGCTAATGCGATTGCGACGCATGTATAGGGTTCCTCAATGTGGGGGTAACCCGCCTTATTTTGGAGCATTGTGTTCAAAATTTGATGCGTGCAGCAACTATGAAAACCTCGACGTATCAGATACTTATCTGTTATTTAGTCGCTGGTTTGGCACGTCGATGTGCGGGCCCTTGGCGGGCCGAATGGATGGCGCATGCCAGGAGGTGGCAGGTCAATGCTTGGCGGTATCCAGCGCCGGGGCCTGGGTCGCGAACTGCTCGTCCTGCGGCTTGGCCGGCAGCGCCCCATTGTCCTTGGCGGAATCGATGACTTGCGCCAGCAAACGCAGGCCAAGCGGGGCAAGCGCACGCTCCCACAACTCGCGCGCCGTCTCGCCCTTCTTGACGAAGACCCAATCCTGGGCGGCGATCGCCCCGGCATCCATGCGGTCGGCAAGATGATAGATGCTGCCGCCAGCAATCGGATCGCCTTCCTTGATGGTCCATTCCACCGCAGCGATGCCGCGATGCCGCGGCAGTAGCGAGGGATGATAACCGATACCGCCCAGTCTGGATTGGGCCAGAGCGTCCTTGCCGACGCGGGCATGGCTATGGGCGGTGATGATCAGGTCGGTCTTCGGCGCGATCTCCGCAGCGACCACGAGCCTGGGGTTGGCCTGAACCACGACCTCGATACCTGCGGCCTTGGCGGCGGCGGCAAGCCGATCATCGCCGTCGTGGACAACGACCCTTGCGATCTCGACGCCGTGCTCGCGCAACATATTGAAGGTCGCCACGCCGAAATGGCGGGAGCCGACAAGGGTTATTCGCATGGTACTATCCGTTCGTGTTCAGTCGGACTGTCGATAGCACGGCGGAGGACCAAGTCTTGCTGCGGGAGTAAGAGGGGCGGGGTTATCAACAGGCGGAGCGCGGCGGGCCGTGGGATACCAAATAGGTCGAAATATGCCTGGCAGGTCGCTGCCGGCTCACTCCTTCTCAAGCCGCGTCGCGAGCGCCTTGTCAATGCGCCGACCGTCCATGTCGACGATCTCGAACTGCCAGTCGCCGACGACGACTTTGTCGCCGACGTCAGGGATTGCCGCAAATGCCTGCAGCAGGAATCCGGCGACGGTCTGGTAGGGGCGCGATGGCGGCAACGTGATTGCAAGCAGATCTGCGAATTCTACCGCCGGCATCCAGCCGGAGATCAGATACGAGCCATCATCGCGCCTGGTATAGGCGGCCTCCGCCGGACCGTGATCGGTGCTGAACGCGCCGACGATGGCCTCGAGAATGTCAAAGCTGGTGACGACGCCTTGGAACACGCCATATTCGTCATGCACGAGACCGATATGCACCGGCGAGTCGCGAAGCATCGCAACCACGTCGCGCGCGTCCAGCGTTTCGGGAATGATCGGCGCCTCGCGCAATAGCGCGCGGATGTCAGGCGTCTTGCCTGCAAGGTATTCGTCGAGCAGGTCCTTGGCGTGAATGATGCCGAGCGCGCTGTCGCGATCGCCGTCGAACACGACGCATCGGGAGTGATTGGTCTTCTGCAGGTTGGCCAGAGTCACGGGCAGCGGATCGGCGAGATCGATCTGGCTTACTTCGTTGCGCGGCGTCATCACGGCGCCGACGGGAAGGTCGCCGAGTCGCATCACGCCGGCGATCATCTCCTTCTCGCCGGGCTCGAGCACGCCGGCGTGCTCGGCCTCAACGACGAGGGTACGGATTTCCTCTTCGCTCACTCGCCCTTCCGCCTCGCCGCGATGGCCGAGCAGCCAAAGCAGCAACTTGCCGGAACGATCGAGCAGCCATACCAGCGGCAACGAAATCTTCGCCATTGCATTCATCGCAGGCGCGACCTTGACCGCGATAGACTCGGGATCGCGCAGCGCAATCTGCTTCGGCACGAGTTCGCCGATGATCAGCGAGGCGTAGGTGATGACACCGACGACCAGAGCGACGCCGATGGTGTCGGAAGCGGCCTGTGACAGCCCGAGTTCGACCAGCCATTGCGACAGGCGATGCCCCAGCGTGGCGCCGGAGAACGCGCCCGAGAGTACGCCGATCAGCGTGATGCCGATCTGTACGGTCGATAGGAATTTTCCGGGATCCGAGGCAAGCGCAAGCGCGCGCCGCGAGCCGCGCACACCTTTCTCGACCATCCCCGCCAGCCGCGCCGGGCGCGACGACACAATCGCAAGTTCCGACATCGAGAGAAGGCCGTTGATGACGATCAGGCAGGTGACGATGGCAAGCTCGAGATAAAGCACGCGAAGGCATCTCTGTAGGTGAAGGCCTGCACCATATAGGCGATTGCGAGGCGCTTTGCGCGGGCGGTTGGCGCGGCATTAAGCCATTTTCCGGGAATACCGGCCCTTGACTGAGCGCCGCGGGGCCGAATTCATCCCGCCGCGCCGGGCCGAGAGGCGACATGCCTGCGCGGTACTATTTCTTGATGTCGGCCGCGACCAGCACGCGATGGCCGTCCAGCAGATCCTGCAACGCCTGTAACGCCGCGAGCCCGCAGGCGGTATCCTGCTCGCCATTGCCACCGCTCAGGCCTACCCCGCCGATCACCTCGTCATCGACCACCACGGGAAAGCCGCCCACGAACACTGCGAATTTACCGTCGAAACTCCACTGGATGCCGAAGGCCTCGTTGCCCGGCAAGGCCGGGCCATTCGGCGGTGTGTTGAAGAGATGCGTCGAGCGCTTGTGGCCGGCTGCGGTGAAAGCCTTGTTCCAGGCGATCTGCGGACCCGTGAGGCGTGCTCCGTCCATGCGTTCCATCGCCAATGGAAAGCCGCCTTCGTCGGTGATGCACACGGTCTCCAGCGCGCCGATTTCAGCCGCCTTCCCGAGCGCGGCGGCGACCATGGCGCGGGCCTCGGCGAGTTCCA
>JAEZEU010000558.1 GCA_023432885.1 Pseudomonadota bacterium
CGAGGCCGGCGCTCGCCGTCGTGGCTGCCGCCGCGATGCCGGCAAAGCCGACCGTGCCGGTAAAGCCGTAGATCAAGGAGGCGCCGTAGAGCAGCATGCCCGAGGACAGTGCGCCCAGTACGAAGTACTTGAGGCCCGCCTCGGTAGACTTGGAGTTGTCGCGGGTGGCAGCCGCGACGACATAGAGCGCAAGGCTCATCAGTTCCAGTCCGAGATAGAGCATGATGAGATCGCCGGCGGAAATCAGCACCATCATGCCGACGGTGGAAAGCAACACCAGGATCGAATACTCGAAGATGCGTCCGGACGGGCTGGACAGGAATTCGGCAGACAGGATCAGCGTCACCGCCGAACCGATCAGGGCGAGGATCTTCAGGAAGCGGGCAAAATCATCGACGATGAAGCTGCCGCCGAAGGTGATGAGCTTGCCGGCCGGCAGCATCAGCACGAGAAAGCCGGTGACGATCAACAGCGCGATCGACAGCCAGGTCACGGTGCGCGTCGTGCCCTGGCCCCGATAGGCCCCAAGCAACAGCAGCACCATCGCGCCGGCGGCGAGCACCAGCTCCGGCAGCACCGGCAGCAAGGGATAACCTGCACTCTGGAAATTCATGGCGCGTATCCTTCGGCCGCCGCGGTCATTGCAGCAGCGCGGCTGCCTTCACGGCAGTCACTGCAGTGTTGTAATTGTTGACGAGTTGCTGGACCGAAGCTGCCGACATGTCGAGCACCGGCTTCGGGTAGACGCCGAACAGGATGGTCAGCGCCACCAGCGGGAACAGGGTCAGCCCCTCGCGCAGCGTCATATCCTTGATGCCGGCAAGCGACGGCTTGGTCAGCGCTCCGAAGATGATCTTGCGATACAGCCACAGCGCGTAGCAGGCAGAAAGGATGACGCCGAACGTTGCGAAGAACGCCGTCGGGATCGAGACCCTGAAAGTGCCGAGCAGCGTCATGAACTCGCCGACGAAACCGGAGGTGCCGGGCAGACCGACATTGGCCATGGTGAAGACCATGAAAACGAAGGCATACAGCGGCATCCGGTTGACGAGGCCGCCATAGGCCGCGATCTCGCGGGTGTGCATGCGGTCGTAGACGACGCCCACGCAGAGAAAGAGCGCGCCCGACACGATGCCGTGCGAGATCATCTGGAACACGCCGCCGGCGACGCCCTGCATGGTGCCGGCGAAGATGCCCATGGTGACGAACCCCATATGGGCCACCGACGAGTAAGCGATCAGCTTCTTCATGTCCTCCTGCATCAGCGCGACCAGCGAGGTGTAGACAATGGCGATCACGGACAGCGTGAAGATCAGCGGCGCGAAGTCGTACGATGCCAGCGGAAACATCGGCAGCGAGAAGCGCAGGAAGCCGTAGCCGCCCATCTTCAGGAGGATCGCGGCAAGGATCACCGAGCCTGCCGTGGGTGCCTCGACGTGGGCGTCGGGCAACCAGGTGTGCACCGGCCACATCGGCATCTTCACCGCAAAGGAGGCGAAGAAAGCGAGCCATGCCCACTTCTGCAGTTCGCGCGGCACCGCCGTTTGCATCAACGTCGGGATGTCTGTTGTGCCGGCATTCCAGTACAGCGCCATGATGGCGAGCAGCATCAGCACCGAGCCGAGGAACGTGTAGAGGAAGAACTTGAAGGACGCATAGACCCGGCGCGGGCCGCCCCAGACGCCGATGATCAGGAACATCGGGATCAGGCCGCCTTCGAAGAACAAGTAGAACAGCACGAGGTCGAGAGCCGAGAACGTACCGACCATCAGCGTTTCCAGGACCAGGAACGCCATCATGTATTCGCGCACGCGACTCGTAATCGCCTTCCAGCTCGCGAGGATGCAGAACGGCATCAGGGCGGTGGTCAGGATCACGAAGGGCAGCGAAATGCCGTCCACGCCCATGTGGTAGGTGATTCCGGTGGCGAGCCACGACGTCTTCTCGACGAACTGGAAGTCGGCGCTCGACGCATCGAAACGCCAGACCAGAATCAACGAAATCGCGAAGGTGACGAGCGTGGTCCACAGCGCGATCCAGCGCGAATTGCGCTGAGCCGCCTCATCGTCGCCGCGGACGAGATAGATCAGCAGCGCCCCGACGACCGGCAGGAAGGTGACGACAGAAAGGATTGGCCAGGTTGTCATTACTGGCCTCCCAAGCCGAACATGAACCAGGTGATCAGACCGGCGACGCCGATCAGCATCGCAAAAGCGTAGTGATAGAGGTAGCCGGTCTGGAGTTTCACGACGTTGCGGGTGACGTCGAGCACGCGGGCGGAAACACCGTCGGGACCGAGGCCGTCGATGATCAAGCCGTCGCCCTTCTTCCAGAGCTGATAGCCGATCCACTTCACTGGACGGGTGAAGATGAGATCGTAGAGCTCATCGAAGTACCATTTGTTGAGCAGGAACTGGTAGAGCAGCGGCTGCTGGTTCGCGAGTTCCACCGGCAGATAAGGCCGGCGGATATAGAACAGCCACGACACCAGGAAGCCTCCGGCCATCATCACCGTCGGCAGGAGCGCGATCGCCGGAGAGATGTGGTGCATCTCATCGATGATGTGCGGCTTCATCTTCAGCGAATCGCCGAAGAACTCTTGCACCGCGTGACCTGCGAACAGCTCCTTGAAGGGGAAGCCGGCCAGAATCGAGCCGACTGCCAGAATACCGATCGGCACCAGCATCCACATCGGGGCCTCATGCGCGGCCTCATAGTGCTGCTGGTCGTGCGGCTCGCCGTGGAAAGTCTTGAATATCAGCCGCCAAGAGTAGAACGAGGTCAGGCCGGCCGCCACCACCGTCATCAGGAAGGCGTAGAAGGCGAACGGATTGTGCGAGACATAGGCCGACTCGATGATGGCGTCCTTGGAGAAGTAGCCGGCGGTCAGCGGAAAGCCGGTCAAAGCCAGCGTGCCCACCAGCATTACGAAATAGGTATAGGGAATGCGATCCTTCAGGCCGCCCATCTTGCGGATGTCCTGCTCGTGGTGCATCGCGTAGATCACCGAGCCGGAGCCTAGGAACAGCAGGGCCTTGAAGAAGGCGTGTGTGAACAGGTGGAACATGCCCACCGAATAGGCGCCCGCGCCCATCGCCACGAACATGTAGCCGAGTTGCGAGCAGGTCGAGTAGGCGACGATGCGCTTGATGTCGTTCTGCACGAGGCCAATGGTGGCGGCAAAGAGCGCGGTGGTGGCGCCGAAGAACATCACGCCGGCCTGCGCGTTCGGCGCCAACTCAAAGAGCGGCGACAGCCGCGCCACCATGAACACCCCCGCAGTTACCATGGTCGCGGCATGGATCAGCGCCGAGACGGGGGTCGGGCCCTCCATCGCGTCCGGCAACCAGGTATGCAGCAGGAACTGCGCCGACTTGCCCATCGCGCCCATGAACAGCAGCACGCAAGTCAGCGTCAGGGCGTCCGCGTGCCAGCCCAGGAAGTCGATGGTCTTGCCGGTCAGGCCGGGCGCGGCATTGAAGATCGTATCGAAATCGGTCGAGCCGACCAGCATGAAGATGGCGAAGATGCCGAGCAGGAAACCGAAATCGCCGACGCGGTTGACGACGAAGGCCTTGATCGCCGCCGCATAGGCCGACGGCTTCTGGTACCAGAAGCCGATCAGCAGGTAGCTCGCCAGACCCACGCCTTCCCAACCGAAGAACATCTGCAAGAGGTTGTCCGCGGTCACCAGCATCAGCATCGCGAAAGTGAATAGCGACAGATAGGCGAAGAAGCGCGGCCGGTGCGGATCCTCGTCCATGTAGCCAATGGAATACAGATGCACGAGCGCGGAGACGGTATTGACGACGACCAGCATGACCGCGGTCAGGGTATCGACGCGCAAGGCCCAGGCGACCTGCAGGTCGCCTGAATTGATCCAGGGCAGCAGCGTGATGCGGACATCGTGCTTGAGGAAGCCGACATCGACCAGCGCAAACCACGATAGCGCGGCGGAGACGAACAGCAGGCCGGTGGTGATCAACTCGGCCGCGCGCGAGCCCTGCGCCGGCGGCTCGGTGACGTGATGGTCGTCATGGCCGTGATCTTCATGGCCATGACCATCATGGGCGGCCGACGCATGGGCGTGGCCGTGATCGTCGTGATGATCGACGGTATCCCCGCTCGGATGGCGCGCATGCGCGCCGACGATCGAGATCAGCCCCGCGAGGATGGCGCCGAGCAGCGGCAGGAAGACGATTGCCTGATACATGCCCCGCCCTAACCCTTCATCAGATTGACGTCCTCAACCGCGATCGAACCGCGGTTGCGGAAATAGACCACCAGCACCGCCAGACCAATCGCGGCCTCCGCGGCGGCGACCGTCAGCACCAGCAGCGCAAAGACCTGCCCGACGATATCGCCGAGGAACGTCGAGAACGCCACAAGGTTGATGTTGACCGCGAGCAGGATCAGCTCGATCGACATCAGGATGACGATGATGTTCTTGCGGTTGAGGAAGATGCCGAGGATCCCGAGCGTGAACAGGATCGCGGCGACCGAGAGATAATGTCCGAGCCCGACGGTCATTTCACCCACTCCGCCGCATCCGCGTCCTGCAGACCCTGGCCGGAAGCCACCTTGCGCACGCTCATGGCAAGCTCGGGCGTACGCGCGTTCTGTACATTGATGTCCTGCCGCTTGACGCTCGCCTTGTGCCGCAGCGTAAGCACGATGGCGCCGATCATGGCGACCAGCAGCACCATGCCGGCCAGCTGGAAGTAGTGGATGTACTTCGTGTAGAGCACGAGTCCGAGCGCCTCGGTGTTGCTGACATTGGTCGGGATCGCCGCCGTGATCGCCTTCGGCGCGCCGGGCTCAATCAGCCATGAGCCCACAACCAGCAGCAGTTCGAACATCAAGATGCCGCCGATCACGAGGCCGATCGGCAGGTATTCGATGAAGCCTGCGCGCAGCTGCGCAAAATCGACATCGAGCATCATGATCACGAACAGGAACAGCACCGCAACCGCACCGACGTAAACCACGATCAGGATCATCGCCAGGAATTCCGCGCCCATCAGCACGAACAGGCCCGCGGCATTGACGAATGCGAGGATCAGGAAGAGCACGGAGTGCACGGGATTGCGCGCGACAATCACCATGACGGCCGAGGCCACGCAGATGCCGGCAAAAAGATAGAAGAACAGCGCGGGAAGGATCATGCCCTCACCTCACCGGTACGGCGCGTCGAGCACGATCGCCTTGGCGATCACGCGCTCCCACCGGTCGCCATTGGCGAGCAGCTTGGCCTTGTCATAGTACAGTTCCTCGCGCGTCTCGGTCGCGAATTCGAAATTCGGTCCTTCGACGATCGCATCCACCGGACAGGCCTCCTGGCACAGCCCGCAATAGATGCATTTCACCATGTCGATGTCGTAGCGCACGGTGCGCCGCGTGCCGTCGTTGCGGCGCGGACCGGCCTCGATCGTGATCGCCTGCGCCGGGCAGATCGCCTCGCAGAGCTTGCAGGCGATACAGCGCTCCTCGCCGTTCGGATAGCGGCGCAGCGCATGTTCGCCGCGGAAGCGCGGCGAGATCGCGCCCTTCTCGAAGGGATAATTCAGCGTCGGCTTCGGCTTGAAGAAATAGCGCATGGCGAGGAAGAACGCCGATACGAATTCCGAAAGCAGAAGCGAGCGCGCTGTTGCGTTGATGTTGACACCCATAGCAGCCTCACTTCGGCGCGATGCCGGCAAACTGCAGCACAGCGGCCACAATCACCACCATTGCCAGCGACAGCGGCAGGAACACCTTCCAGCCGAGCCGCATCAGTTGATCGTAGCGATAGCGCGGCACGATTGCCTTCGCCATCGCGAACAGGAAGAACATGAAGAAGAGCTTCAGGACGAACCAGACCACGCCCGGAATCCAGGTGAACGGCGGCAGCGCCACCGGCGGCAGCCAGCCGCCGAGGAACAGGATCGTCGCCAGCGCGCACATGGTGGTGATGGCAACGTACTCGCCGAGCATGAACAGCAGATACGGAGTCGAGCCGTATTCGACCATGAAGCCCGCGACCAGCTCGGATTCGGCTTCCACCAGGTCGAAGGGCGGGCGGTTGGTCTCCGCCAACGCCGAGACGTAGAACACCACGAACATCGGGAACAGCGGCCAGACGTACCAGTTCAGGATGGTGAGCTGCGGCAGGCCGATCAGAGTGGCGAGCCCGCGCGTGTTCTGCGCTTCGACCACGGCCGAGAGGTTCAGCGAACCGGCGCACAGCAGCACGGTGATGATCACGAAGCCGATCGAGACTTCATAGGACACCATCTGCGCCGCCGAGCGCAGCGCAGCTAGGAACGGATATTTCGAGTTGGACGACCAGCCGGCCATGATGATGCCGTAGATCGACAGCGACGAGATCGCGAAGATGAAGAGGATGCCGACGTTGATGTCGGCGATAACCCAGCCGAGATCCATCGGGATCACGGCCCAGGCGGCGAGCGCCAGGACACAGGACACCAGTGGCGCCAGCAGGAAGACGCCCTTGTTGGCGCCGGACGGGATGATCGGCTCCTTGAGCACGAACTTCAGGAGGTCCGCGAATGACTGCAGCAGCCCCCATGGGCCGACGACGTTGGGGCCGCGCCGGATCTGCACCGCCGCCCAGATCTTGCGGTCGGCGAGCAGGATGTAGGCGATCGCGACCAGGAGCACGACGAGCAGCAAGACGCTCTGCGCCACCATCACGATCAGCGGCCAGAGGAAGCCGGTCCAGATGTTGCTTGCGAAGAAATCAGCCATCAGCGCACGCTCACTCCGCTGCGGTCAGCATCCGGGCGGAGGCAAGGCGGGAACATTCCGCCATTACCGCCGAAGCCCGCGCGATCGGGTTGGTCATGTAGAAATCCTCGATGGCAGGCTTGAATGCCGCCTTGTCGAGGCTGCCGCCCTTGCCGGCCAGCGCCCTCACCTCGTCAGCCTTGCCGGGCTCGATCCGGTCGATCCGCATCAGATGCGGCGCCGCCTTGAAAATCGCCTGCCGCAGCTGCGCCAGTGAATCATAGGGCAGCTTCTTGCCCAGCACATCCGATAGCGCGCGGATGATCGCCCAGTCCTCGCGCGCTTCGCCCGGCGGGAACCCGGCCCGGTTGGCCATCTGCACCCTGCCCTCGGTGTTGACGTAGATGCCGGATTTTTCCGTGTAGGCCGCACCCGGCAGAATGACGTCGGCACGATGGGCGCCGCGGTCCCCGTGGGTGCCAATGTACACGACGAACGTGCCGTCAGCCACCTTGGTCTCATCCGCGCCGAGCAGGAACAGCACGTCGAGCGTGCCGAAGGTGGTCATCTGCGCGATCGAGAGGCCGCCGCCGGGCGCGAAGCCGATGTCGAGCGCGCCGACGCGGGACGCCGTGTCATGCAGCACGCCAAAGCCGTTCCAACCGTCCGTGATCGCGCCGATATCCAGCGCAAGCTTTGCGGCCAGCGATAGCACCGCCGCACCGTCGGAGCGCGCCAGCCCTGCCGCGCCGACCAGCACGATCGGGTGCTTGGCGTTCTTGAGCGCCTCGGAGAATGAGTGCTTGCCGGCGGCGAGATCGTTCAGCGAGTCCGTGCCCGCGCCGATATGGTCGTAGTCATACGTCAGATCGGCCCTCGGTCCGATCACGCCTATCTTGAGCTGGCCCGTACGCCAGCGCTTGCGGATGCGCGCATTGAGCAGCGTGCCCTCGCGGCGCGGGTTGGAGCCAATGATCAGGAGCGCATCAGCCTGCTCGATGCCGGCGATCGTGGGATTGAAGATGTAGGAGCCGCGCCCCGCCTTGGGATCAAAGGCCTCGCCGCCTTGCACCGCCAGGTTGGCGGATCCGAGCTTTGCCAGCAGCTCTTTCAGGGCGAACATCTCCTCGACCGCAGCCAGATCGCCGGCGATTGCGCCGATGCGCGTCCCATGAAGGTGGCCGGCCTTGGCGGCGATGGCCGCGAAGGCTTCCTGCCAGGAAGCCGGGCGGAGCTTGCCGTTCTCGCGGATATAGGGCCGGTCGAGGCGTTGCGTGCGCAGGCCGTCGACGATGTGGCGCGTCTTGTCGGAGATCCACTCCTCGTTCACCGCCTCATTGATGCGCGGCAGGATGCGCATGACCTCGCGGCCGCGGGTATCGACCCGGATCGCCGAGCCGATGCCGTCCATGACATCGACCGACTGCGTCTTGCCGAGTTCCCAAGGACGCGCCACGAATGCATAGGGCTTGGAAGTCAGCGCGCCGACAGGGCAGATATCGACGAGATTGCCCTGCAGTTCCGAAGTCAGCGCCTGCTCTAGATAGGTCGTGATCTCCATGTCCTCGCCGCGGCCGGTTGCACCCATCTCCGGCGTGCCGCAGATCTCCGCGGAGAAGCGGACGCAGCGGGTGCACTGAATGCAGCGGTTCATAGAAGTCTTCACCAGCGCGCCGAGATACTTGTCCTCGACCGCGCGCTTGTTCTCGGCGAAGCGGCTGGTATCGACGCCATAGCCCATCGCCTGGTCCTGCAGATCGCATTCGCCGCCTTGATCGCAGATCGGACAATCCAGCGGATGGTTGATCAGCAGGAACTCCATCACGCCTTCGCGCGCCTTCTTCACCATCGGCGAGCGGGTGGAGATCTCCGGCGGCTCACCCTTGGGACCGGGACGGCAGTCGCGCACGCCCCAGGCGCAGCTTGCGACCGGCTTCGGGCCTCCCTTCACCTCGACGAGGCACATGCGGCAGTTGCCGGCGATCGACAGCCGCTCATGGTAACAGAAGCGCGGAATTTCGGCGCCCGCCGCCTCGCACGCCTGCAGCAGCGTGTACTCCGGCGGGACATCGATCTCTTTGCCGTCGATGATGAGCTTCGTCATTCTTCTTACTCCGCCGCGACCATATTCACGGGATCGCGGACGCCGATGTCGTCGATATCGGCCTTGTGCGAATATTGCGCGATGCGCTCTTCGATCTCGTGACGGAAATGGGCGATCAGGCCCTGGATGGGCCAGGCCGCGGCATCGCCGAGCGCGCAGATGGTGTGGCCTTCGACCTGCTTGGTGACTTCCAGCAGCATGTCGATCTCGCGCTTGTGGGCGCGGCCTTCGGCCATGCGGGTCAGCACGCGCCACATCCACCCCGTGCCCTCGCGGCACGGCGTGCACTGGCCGCAGCTCTCATGCTTGTAGAAGTAAGAGATGCGCGCGATCGCCCGGATCAGATCGGTGGACTTGTCCATCACGATCACGGCAGCCGTACCCAGGCCAGAACGCAGCTTGCTCAGGCTGTCGAAATCCATCGGCGTATCGATGATCTGCTCGGCGGGCACCATGCGCACCGACGAGCCGCCGGGGATGACAGCCTTGAGATTGTTCCAGCCGCCGCGGATGCCGCCGCAATGCTTGTCGATCAGTTCGCGGAACGGGATGCCCATCGCCTCTTCGACGTTGCAGGGCCGCTCGACATGGCCGGAGATGCAGAACAGCTTCGTGCCGACATTGTTCGGCCGGCCGATCGAGGCGAACCAGGCCGCGCCGCGCCGGAGAATGTCCGGCGCCACCGCAATCGACTCGACGTTATTGACGGTGGTCGGACAGCCGTAGAGGCCCACATTGGCCGGGAATGGCGGCTTCAGCCGCGGCTGGCCCTTCTTGCCCTCGAGGCTTTCGAGCAGCGCCGTTTCCTCGCCGCAGATATAGGCGCCGGCGCCGTGCGCGACGTAGAGGTCGAACGGCCAGCCGTTGACATTGTCCTTGCCGATCAGCTTGGCCTCATAGGCCTGATCGATCGCGGCCTGCAGATGCTCGCGCTCGCGGATGAACTCGCCGCGCACATAAATGTAGCAGGCGTGCGCGCCCATCGCGAAGCTCGCCAGCAGGCAGCCTTCGACCAGCAGATGCGGGTCGTGCCGCATGATCTCGCGGTCCTTGCAGGTGCCGGGCTCCGACTCGTCGGCGTTGACAACGAGATAGCTCGGCCGCCCGTCGGTCGACTCCTTGGGCATGAACGACCATTTCAGGCCGGTGGGGAACCCGGCTCCGCCGCGTCCGCGCAGGCCGGATGCCTTCATCTCGTTGATGATCCAATCGCGACCTTTTTCGATGATGGCCTTCGTGCCGTCCCAGGCGCCGCGGCGCCGCGCACCCTCGAGCCCCCAGTCATGGAGGCCGTAGAGGTTCTTGAAAATGCGGTCCTTGTCCTCGAGCATGCCTAGAGCTTTCCGAACATCAACGTTTGACCTGGGAGTAAGCGAGGCCCGCGGCACATCCGCCGAAGGTCAGCGCCCACAACAGGCTCGATTCCAACGAGTTGCTAAGAGCGTATCGCTGCAGCAGGAAGATAAATGCCGCGGCCGCCACCGCATGCAGGCCGATATAGCGCAAGTTCTTCATCGTACCGGCCTCCGCCATCCGAATCACCGCGATCGCACGTGCGCGGTTCATGTCACTTCCTTCAGCGTGGTCGGGCCGCCCACCGGCGCCGAGTACTGACGGTCGATCTGCGGGCCGGGTTTCGGCGGATTGCCCGAGGCAAAACCGTCCAGCACCTTGCCAAAGCTATCCTTGGTCAGATCCTCGTAGGTATCCTTCCAGATCAGCACCATCGGCGCATTCACGCAGGCGCCGAGGCACTCGACCTCTTCCCAGCTGAAATTGCCGTCCTTCGAGACATGGAAGGGCTCGTGATGAATTCTACTCTTGCAGACCTCGATGATATCGCCCGCGCCGCGCAGCCGGCATGGCGTGGTGCCGCAAACCTGCACATGCGCCTTCTTGCCCACAGGCGCGAGCTGAAACATGGTGTAGAAGGTCGCCACTTCCAGCACGCGGATGTAGGGCATTTCGAGCAAGTCGGCGACGGCGCGAATCGCAGCCTCCGGCACCCAGCCCTCATGCTGCTCCTGCGCACGCCACAAGATCGCAATCACGGCCGAAGCCTGCCGGCCAGGCGGATACTTGGCGATCTCGCGCTTTGCAAACGCGAGGCTCTCGTCCGTGAACGTAAAGCTCGCGGGCTGCACTTCCTTCGGGGCGAGGCGGCGGACGGACATCGTTCAGTCTTTCATTGCAAACGGGCGTTCAGCGCGCTGATGCGGTCCTGCCAGAACGCACTTGCGGTGCCGAACACGTTGTAACCGACATGGGTGGAAACCTTGATGCGGTCGAGAATCGACAGATCGGTCACGGTTTCCATGCGATTGCTGCGCGGATCATAGACGATCAGCTTTAGCGGCGTTTGTTCCAGGATATAGCGAGAGACGGTATGCTTGCGATCGTTGCCGTGCTCCTCGCACAGGATCACGCTGTCTTCCTTGAGGAGCCGCGAGCCGCCCTTGATCGCCTCGATCTCGACGCCCTCGACGTCCAGCTTGATCAGGAATTTGGAACCGGAAGAGACTTTGCCATCGTCGAGCAGGTTGTCGAGAGCAATGACGGGCACCTCCTCACCCTTGTCCTGGGCGCCCGCAATGCTGAACGCCTCATGCTTGGTGCCGGACAGCCGGGCCCTGCCGCGCGCGGCGCCGATCGCGCAGTTCATCACCTCGAAGCGGCCGTTGTTGATCTTCGCGTTGTTGGCGAGTTGGGCGAAATTGGCCGATGACGGCTCGATCGCGATCGCCTTGTGCGAGCCGTAGGGCCTGCTCGAGACCAGCACCGACCAGTACCCGTAATTCGCTCCGCAATCGAGCAACGTGTAATCGACGTCGGCCGATGCCTTGAACAGCAGATCGAGTTCGTCTTCGTAGGAGAAAGTGCGGTTGAGCAGCTTGCTCCAGTAGCCGTCGCCATAGGGGAAGGCGAAGATGGCATCCTCGTTCAGCTTGATCTCGATGTTGCGCTCGGCAAGCGTCTTGCGCAGCAAATTGGCGCAGCGGTTATAGCCGCGGTGCGAGAAGTTCGACGACACCTTCGATCCCAGCGTCAGCGCAACGGCGGCGAGCCGCTCCCATCCGTTCGCGCCTTCCAGCGCGCCCGAAGCCCGATCAAACTGGATGGGCGCCAGCGCCATTACCGATCGACCTCTCCGAACACGATGTCGAGCGAGCCGAGGATGGCGGAAACGTCGGCGAGCAGATGCCCTTTGCAGATATGGTCCATCGCCTGCAAATGCGCAAAGCCCGGCGCGCGGATCTTGCACTTGTACGGCTTGTTGGTGCCGTCGGAGACGAGATAGACGCCGAACTCGCCCTTCGGTGCTTCGACCGCGGCATAGATCTCGCCGGCCGGCACGTGAACACCTTCGGTGTAGAGCTTAAAGTGATGGATCAGCGCTTCCATCGAGCGCTTCATCTCGCCGCGGCGCGGCGGCGCGATCTTGTTGTCCTCGACGACGACAGGCCCCTGTCCTTCGGGCTCGCGAAGCTTCTGGATGCACTGCTTCATGATGCGCACGGACTGGCGCATCTCCTCCATGCGGATGCAGTAGCGATCGTAGCAGTCGCCGTTCTTGCCGATCGGGATGTCGAATTCCATCTCGTCGTAGCACTCGTAGGGCTGCGCCTTGCGCAGATCCCACGCAGCACCCGAGCCGCGCACCATGACGCCCGAGAACCCCCAATCCCAGGCTTCCTTCAGCGTCACCACGCCGATATCGACGTTGCGCTGCTTGAAGATGCGGTTGCCCGTGAGCAGCGTCTCGAGGTCGGCGACCACCTGCAGGAACGGATCGCACCAAGCCTCGATGTCGTCGATCAGCTTCGGCGGGAGGTCCTGATGCACGCCGCCGACGCGGAAGTACGCCGCGTGCATGCGCGAGCCGGAGGCGCGCTCGTAGAACACCATCAGTTTTTCGCGCTCTTCAAAGCCCCATAGCGGCGGGGTGAGCGCGCCGACGTCCATCGCCTGCGTGGTGACATTGAGCAGATGCGACAGGATGCGGCCGATCTCGCAATAGAGCACGCGGATCAATTGCCCGCGGCGCGGCACCTTGATGCCGAGCAGCTTTTCGGCTGCCAGGCAGAAGGCGTGCTCCTGATTCATCGGCGCGACATAGTCGAGCCGATCGAAATACGGGATCGCCTGCAGATAGGTCTTCTGCTCGATCAGCTTCTCGGTGCCGCGATGGAGCAGGCCGATATGCGGGTCGACGCGCTCGACCACTTCGCCGTCCAGTTCAAGCACAAGGCGAAGCACACCGTGGGCGGCCGGATGCTGCGGCCCAAAATTGATCGTGAAGTTGCGCAGGTTCTGAGGCTGTTCATTCATGGTCAGGCCTTCGGCTCTGCTTTCTCATCGCCCGGCAGCGGATAGTCCGCGCCTTCCCAGGGCGAGAGGAAATCGAACTTGCGGAATTCCTGGTTGAGCCGCACCGGCTCGTACAGCACCCGCTTCTCCTGGTCGTCGTAACGGACCTCGACAAAGCCGGTGAGCGGGAAATCCTTGCGTAGCGGATGGCCTTCGAAACCATAGTCAGTGAGGATGCGGCGCATATCGGGATGGCCGGTGAAGATCACCCCGTAGAGATCGTAGGTCTCGCGCTCGAACCAGTCGGCGCCCGGAAACACATCGATGATCGACGGGACCTGCGTGGTCTCGTCGGCTTCGGCACGCAGCCGGATGCGCGTGTTCAGCGTCGGCGACAGCAGGTGATAGACGACGTCGAAACGCTTCTCACGGCCCGGATAGTCGACTGCCGTGACGTCGGTGATATTGACGAAGCGGCAGCCCTGGTCGTCGCGCAGGAATTTCACGACGTCGACGATCTTCTCCACCTTCACATCGACGGTGAGCTGGTTGAACGCCACGGAATGGCCGGTGGCCGCGCCGCCGAGCGCGCTAACAATCGTCTGCCCAAGGGCGTCGAGCTTGCCGTCGTCCATTATCCAAAACCTTAGCGTTCGATGGTGCCGATGCGCCGGATCTTCTTCTGCAGCAGCAGCACGCCATAGAGCAGCGCCTCTGCAGTCGGCGGACAACCAGGCACGTAGACGTCGATTGGCACGATGCGGTCGCAGCCGCGCACCACCGAGTAGGAGTAGTGATAGTAGCCGCCGCCATTGGCGCAGGAGCCCATCGAGATGACGTAACGCGGCTCGGGCATCTGGTCGTAGACCTTGCGCAGCGCCGGCGCCATCTTGTTGGTCAGCGTGCCCGCGACGATCATCACGTCAGACTGCCGGGGCGAGGCGCGCGGGGCAAAGCCGAAGCGCTCGACGTCATAGCGCGGCATCGACACCTGCATCATCTCGACCGCGCAGCAGGCAAGACCGAAGGTCATCCACATCAGCGAGCCGGTGCGCGCCCATGTGATGAGATCGTCAGCGGCGGCGACAAAGAAGCCCTTGTCGGACAGTTCGTGATTGACCTCGAGGAAAAACGGATCGCTCGCGCCGACCGGCTTGCCGGTGGCGGGATCGAGAATGCCCTTCGGCGCCGGCGCGATCGCCGGAGAGGACGTGGCGGTCGGGCTCAATCCCATTCGAGCGCGCCTTTCTTCCATTCATAGGCAAAGCCGACGGTGAGGACGGCGAGGAACACGAGCATCGACCAGAAGCCGGTGGCACCCAGCTGTCCGAAGGCCACTGCCCACGGGAACAGGAAGGCCACTTCGAGATCGAAGATGATGAAGAGGATCGCCACGAGGTAGAAGCGCACGTCGAATTTCATGCGGGCGTCATCAAATGCGTTGAATCCGCATTCATACGCAGAGAGTTTTTCCGGGTCCGGCTGCTGGTAAGCAACCAGGAACGGGGCAATCAGGAGCGCCAGCCCGATCAGGCTCGCGACCCCGATGAACACCACAAGCGGAAGATAATCTTGAAGGATGCCGGTCATCGGCCAGGCCTTTTCCCGCGGCCCGCGCCTTGGCCGCAGATTCGTTGATTGGAATTGTTCTGAGGCTTAGCGCAGCGCAACAGGGCGCGCAAGGCGAGCTGTTTTGCCGTTTTCCGCCGCCTTAAGGAGGCGTGCCGCCCAGCGCCACGGCGCTACTACAGCCTTCTCGCATCAACGCATGGGCCTTCATTCAGTGCCCTATTTCGAGGCTGACGCCGGTTCAAAACCTTTCGCTCGGCCCCGGCATCCAAGCAAGGCTCGGGTGGCTGCCGCAACAACTGCCGCAAGCCGGGAGCGGTCCGGACGGGTGGGTTGCCCGTAGCCGCTGAACAACAATCTTCCTCACGCGGTCAGGGTGCCGGTCCCCCTCGCGCCGGATCGGCTTGATGCCCACTGGTTGATTCAACCAGATCTTCCCGTAGCAGGCGACGGATCATTGCGCCCCGCCCGTATGTACCTCGTTGTCGGCAGCGCTCGACCAGGATGCGCGGAGCTGCTCGTCGCCTCGGCTGCGATCCGGGGGGACCAGGGCGCTCGGTCTGATTAAGTCCGAACGACCTCAAAAATCGCGTAAAACGGGCCAAAAAACCGGCCGGATGAAACCATTTCGACGGAACCGCGAAACCATCCTGAAACAGTTGGGGAGTACGTCTCTGGCCCATAGAGGCGGCAGAGTCCGCCGGGAGGCTCAAGATGAACCACTCCATTCATTCAGCTGACAAGGCGACCCACCTGAAGATCGTGGTGGTCGCGCTCGTGGCCGGTATTGCAGTGGCCGCGGTGGGTATTTCCGCCCGCACCAGCGCCGATTATTCCCAGACCGCTCACATCGTGAAGGCCGGCAAGCCGGTGGTTGTCACCAGCTCCGATATTTCCAAGGTCCAGTAAGAAAGGCCTTCCCGAGCAACGTGAAAACAGCCGCCCACGGGCCCCGCCCTCGGGCGGCTTTTTGTTTAGGGCGATCAGGGTGGGAAGGACTGAAGCCATCCAAAAGATGGCGCGAGAGACGGGACTCGAACCCGCGGCCTCCGCCGTGACAGGGCGGCGCTCTAACCAACTGAGCTACTCCCGCGAATTGCCGAAATCAGCGTGATCCGCGCAGGACCGAGGGCATAAAGGCCTGCCCCCTTTTAGTCAAGGCAAGTTGCAGGCACCGGCGCATGAGCGGGGTTAAGTATTTGCCGCGCGAGAGGAGCCGGCGTTTCAGGCGGAACGGCATGGTCAGGGCAGCCCCGAATCGAATAAGGGCTGATTTTGTCCTGGTTTCCTAAGCCTGTTCCGTCGGGGAACGATGACGCTGCAGGCCGCCGTCTTGAGGGAAGGCCGACATGGCGAAAAAAGCCGCTAGCCCAACCACCGTCACGCTGAAGCATCTGGCGGCGGAGATTGCCGACGGCCAGGACATGTCGAAGAAGCAGGCCGAGGCCATCCTCACCGACCTCGTCGCCCGGATTGCAAGACATCTGAAGCGAGGCGAACGCATCCGCATCGTCGGCCTGGGGATTTTGCGGGTGCGCAGGCGCGCCGCTCGCGTGGGGCGAAACCCGGCCACCGGCGAGCCCGTGCCGATCAAGGCGAGCAAGAAGGTCGCGTTCCGGCCAGCCAAGGAACTCGCCGAGGCCATCTGAGACGACAACGTCACCGCCTCCGGGGACAGCGTCATTGCCGGCTTTCGATTCGGCCCCGGGATGACGCTATTTTGCTATACAGGCTTGGCCCGCAGTTCCCACGTGCAAAACGGATTCCATGGCCCTCGATTTCAAGCACAAGGTCACCGAGCGTTTCCTGCGCTATGTCGTGATCGACACCCAGTCGGACCCGTCCTCTCCCACCTGCCCTTCGACCGAGAAGCAGAAAAACCTCGGCCGGCTCCTTGCCGCCGAGCTCAAGGCCATGGGGCTGGCCGACGCCCATCTCGATGAGCACGGCTATGTCTACGCGACCATCCCGGCGACCACGTCGAAGAAAGTGCCGGTGATCTGCTTCTGCTCGCACATGGACACCTCCCCCGACTGCACCGGCGCCAACGTCAAGCCGCAGATCGTGAACAGCTACCGCGGCGGCGATATCGTGCTGCCGGCGGATTCGACGCAGGTGATCCGCGTCGCCGAGCATCCGGAACTTGCCAACCAGATCGGCAACGACATCATCACGACCGACGGCACCACGCTGCTCGGCGCCGACAACAAGGCGGGCGTTGCCGAGATCATGGATGCGGCCGAATTCCTTATCAACAACCCGCAGGTCAAGCACGGCACCGTCAAGATCCTGTTCACGCCCGATGAAGAGATCGGCCGCGGCGTCGACAAGGTCGACTTGAAAAAGCTCGGCGCCGACTTCGCCTATACCATGGACGGCGAGACCGCCGGCACCATCGAGGACGAGACATTCTCCGCAGACGGGGCCACCATCACCATCCAGGGCGTCAGCGCCCATCCCGGCTTCGCCAAGGGGCGGATGGAGCACGCGATCAAGATCGCCGCTGCCATCGTCGAGCGCCTGCCGAAGGACACCTGCTCGCCGGAAACCACCGAAGGCCGCGAAGGCTTTCTGCACCCGACCGGTATCGAGGGTACGCTGGAGCGCGCGACGATCGATCTCATCGTGCGCGACTTCACCGAGCAGGGCCTGAAGCAAAAGGAAGCGCTGCTGGAATCCATCGTCCAGGACGTGATGAAGGACTATCCCCGCTCAACCTGCAAGATCGAGGTCAAGCCGCAGTACCGCAACATGAAGCAGGTGATCGATCGCCATCCCGAGATCGTCGACTACGCGGTCGAAGCGGTCCGCCGTGCAGGGCTGACGCCGGTGAAATCCTCGATCCGCGGCGGCACCGACGGCTCGCGCCTGTCCTTCATGGGCCTGCCCTGCCCCAACATCTTTGCCGGCGAGCACGCCTTTCACTCGCGGCTCGAATGGGTCAGCCGGCAGGACATGGAAAAGGCGGTGCAGACCATCGTGCATCTGGCGATGATCTGGGAAGAGCGGGCATGACCCCGGCGACCGGGGCGAGACAGCGCCAAACACAAAATCGCGAAAACAACCCCATGCAAAGTAGAATGGGGCTCAGGAAGCCCGCGCAGTGACGATCCAGATCGCTCCGGGCAGCAGCACCGCCTGCCCCTTGGCAAATGGCGCGAGCGCCTCGCGGATAGACCCGACGGCGGCGGCGGCCACCTCGGGCGGATGGCCCTCAAGCGCGCGGCTCGCCGGGCCAATCTCGAGTGCGCCCTGCACGGCCGCTTCCAGTCCCTTGCCGGCTGCGACGTCGAAGGTGAGCGGGCACGCCTCCATCGCGATGTCGACGAAGCCGGCCTCCGAGAGGATGCGCTTCACCCGCGCTTCATCGGCGAAGGAAAACGGCCCGGGGTCTTCCGGTCCGAGCTGCGGCAG